>DATBYI010000823.1:0-31711 GCA_036513815.1 Solirubrobacteraceae bacterium | reverse complement strand
GGCTTAATTTGCCTGTGGGCGCGGGTGTCCGACGAAGCCAAGAGCAGACGTCTGGAGCCTGGTCTGTCGCGCGGCTTGTCCTCTTAGAGTGACTTAAACTATGCGCGCTCCAATGTCGCGCTCGCGCCCAACCTCTCTTCTTTCGGAACCACGCCCCGGCTTGGTCCGAGGCGGAACAAGATCATGAGCGTGCAGTTGCCGGACCCGCGCCTGACCCTTGTTTACCGGCTCGAGGCCAGCCTCGGAGCACCGCTCGAGCTCGGCGAGACGGCACAGGGTCGCCGCCGCATCGTCCCTTTGACCGGCGGAACCTTCACTGGACCGGACCTCAGCGGCGAGCTCGTTCCCGGCGCCAGCGCCGACTGGCAGACGATCCTGCCCGACGGAACGACGCTCGGCGACATTCGCTACGTGCTCCAGACCACGGCCGGGGACGTCATCTACGTCCAATCGCGGAGCGTGCGTCACGGCAGTCCGGAGGTCCTCGCGCGTCTCGGTAGGGGCGACGACGTCGATCCCGGCGAATACACGTTCCGCACCGCGACTCAGATCCAGACAGGGGGCCCGAGGCTCGATTGGCTGAACAAGGGAGTGTTCGTCGGCGTCGCCGGCCGTCAGCCCGCAGGCGTGGTCTACGAGATCTATCTGGTCGGGTGAGATTTCTGCACAACCGGCCCTGGGTAGAAGGGTGCGGGCCGGCCGGCGTGATGGTGCACTTACTGTCAGCTCCGCCCGTGGGTGACACTGCCGGGCTGAGCTCCTTGTTGGCATGAGTGACGAGCACCCCGCCGCGTCCGATAGCGGCGATGCCTCGGATGCGTCGGTTACGGCCGACGCACAGCTCCCGGCTCTCGATGACCGGCAGGTGAACGGATTGCGCGAGGCGCACCGCAAGTGGGCGCACGTGATGTCCGACCCCGAGGGCTGGGAGCGCGCGTTGCCGGTCGATCCTCGCCTCAAGTACCTGGTGGACCAGCCCGCCCCGCGGAGCGCGTTCGTGAATATCCGCACCCGGAGCTCGGCGGACCGCGACGACATCGAGACGACCTCGCGAGCCAACGAGTCGGATTCGACCGTCGGCCGGGCGCGGTATCTGGTGCGGCGGGTGCTGATCGGACCTCCGCTGCGGAGCACGGCGATTGCCGAGCAGCGTATGTCGAGGCTGCTCGCCCTCCCGGTCCTCTCGCCCGACGCTCTGTCCTCGGTGGCCTACGGACCTGAGGCGATGATGGCGATCCTCGTTCTCGCCGGGAGCGCAGAGCTAAAGCTTTCGCTGCCCATCGGCGCGGTTCTCGTCGTACTCATGCTTGCTGTCGGCCTCGGCTACCGACAGGTGATCCGGGCCTATCCGCACGGCGGCGGTTCGTACATCGTGGCCAAGGAGAGCTTGGGTGCGACCTGGGGCTTGATCGCCGCCGCCGGCCTGATCCTGGATTACATCCTGACCGTCGCGGTCTCCGTGGCGTCGGGGGTCGCGGCCATCACCTCAGCGATACCCGGGGTGAGTTCGATCACGGTGCCGCTCGGCCTCGTCGTGATCGCGATCCTCGTGCTGGGCAACCTGCGGGGCGTGAAGGCGGCCGGCGCCTTGTTCGCCACGCCCACGTACATGTTCATCGCCGCGATCGGGCTGATCGTCGTCGTCGGGCTGGTCGACTCCGCCACGCACGGGTTCCACGCCGTCGCCCCGCCCCCGCGGCACGCCACGGAAGGGCTCGGGCTGTTGCTGATCCTGCGCGCGTTCTCCTCGGGCGCAACCGCCATGACCGGGATCGAGGTGATCTCGAACTCCGTGCCGGTGTTCGAACCGCCCGAAGCCGAGAACGCCCGCCGGACGCTGACGGTCATGATCGCGTTGCTCGTCTCGATGTTCATCGGCGTCGTCCTCGTCGCGTATCTCGAGGGGATCGCCCCGGGCACCCAAACCGTCCTCTCCCAGATCGCCCATCGCACCGTCGGCAGCGGCGTCCTGTACGCCTACGTCCAGATCGCCACCACCGCCATATTGCTGATCGCCGCCAACTCCGCCGTCAACGGCTTCCCCCGGCTCCTCTACTTCATGGCCCGCGACCGATACGCGCCAATGGCGTTCCTACGCCTCGGCGACCGGCTGGCCTTCACTGCCGGGATCTTCGTGCTCGCCCTTCCCGCCGCGATCGTCTACGCCGCCTTCAACGGCCAGACCGAACCGCTGATCCCGCTCTTCGCCGTCGGCGTATTCGTCGCCTTCACGCTGGCGCAGAGCGGGATGGTCGCCCACTGGTGGCATCACCGCGGACACGGGTGGGAGCGAGCGCTCGCCATCAACCTCGTCGGCGCCGTGCTCTCGGGCGCGGTCGCGATCATCGCCGCGGTCACCAAGTTCGTAGAGGGCGCCTGGCTCGTGGTCGTGTTGATCCCCCTGATCGTGCTCGCATGCCTGCGAATCCACCGCCACTACGAGCGCGCCTATCGCCAGCTTGTGGCTCGAGCGGACGACGAGCTCGTGGCGCCGCGGACGCGCCTGTCGCCTCCCCAACCCAGTGGCGACGGCCACGGCACCGCCGGGAAGGAAGCGAGCGAGCCGGAGCACCTGCTCGTCGTGCCGGTCGCCGTGCTCAACCGGGCCGCCCTCCGGGCACTGGCCTATGCGGCCTCGCTGGAGGTGCCCGTGCTCGCGGTCCACGTCAGCCCCAGCGAGGAGGAAGGCAAGCGCTTTCACCGCTACTGGAAGGTGTGGGGCGCCTACTTGCCGCTCGAGGTCGTCGTCTCGCCCTACCGCGCCATCGTCGCCCCCCTCGCCAACTACATCGAGGCTCTGCACCGCCAGCAGCCGGACATCACCTTGACCGTGATCGTCCCGGAGATCGTCCCCGCGCACCGCTGGCAGTTGATCCTCCACGGCCGGGTGTCCGAGCGGCTACGGCGGATCTTGGTCCAACAGAAGGGCATCGTCGTAACGAGCGTCCCGTTCCAGCTCGACGACTAGCGAGCTCGCCCGCCTCGAAGTACGTTCATCGCGGTTGGCGTGGTGGGCGATCCCGCAACACACGTCGCCGGACGAGGCGCTCGCCGATGAGCAGCCCGATCAGAGCAGCGACGGCGATCCAAACCAGGGGATTGCTCGTCGAGAGCGTCTGAGCTCTCGAACCGAGGTAGACCACTGCGGTGGTCAGCGGTAGGTACCCAAGCACGGTGGTCCACGAGAAACGCCACAGATTGGTGTGCGTGGCGCCTGCGGCGTAACCGATCAGCGCGAACGGAACGATGGGAATCAATCGGCCGCTGAGGAGGAGCATGACGCCGCCGCCCTCCATCGTCGCCGTCAGCCAAGCGAAGCGGCGGCCGAGGACTCGCTGGAGCAGCGGACGGCCTACGCTGCGCCCGAGGGCGTAGGAAAGCAGAGCGGACAGCAGCCAGCCTCCGACGACGAACGCTAAACCGGGCCCGAAGCCGTACACGTATCCCGCCGTCGTGGTAATGATCTCGCTGGGGTAGAAAACGATGGCATGGGCCAGCATCAGGCCCAAGAGCAGCGCGAACCCGCCGGCGCCAAGTGAGCGGATATAGGCACGAAGCGCGGCGAACCGCCCATGGACCACGAGGCTCACGCAGTGCCGAAACTCTGGGACGACCGCAATGAGAGCGATGCCGGCCACGATCGTCGCGACGCCCGCCGCCAGTTCGACCCGTCCGGCGCGAGCGGATGGGACCCGGGAGCCTGGCCTGGATATCGCCATCGCTATCAGCATGACAAGCGGGGCGTGACCTTCTTGTGAAACGGCCGCAGCGGGATCAAGCCGGGCCGCGAGCGGGTGGTCGTTCGTGAGCGACTGCGCGCTCAGTTGAGAAGCCGTTGAGGATCGGCACCTAGCATGCGTGCGCGCTTCTAATCGTCTCGCGCTGGTTCGGCGCTTCCGGACCAGACACGAGACAACCCGCTCAAGGCAACCACAGGAGGTACAGGCGATGAAACCGACGTGGAAACCGCACGAGAAGCACGGTGAGCTGCCCGAGCGAAGCGACCTGCCCGACAGCGTCTTCGCGTTTCCCCAGGAACGCAAAGAGCCCCTAACCGATGCCGCGCACGTCAGAAACGCGATTGCGCGATTCGACCAAGTAATCGACGTATCTGACGACGAGCGCGAATTGGCCTTCGCGAACATCAAGCAGGCGGCGGACTACTACGGCGTTGACGTGAGTGAGAGCGAGTGGGAGGAGCTCGGCAGCCGGCCCCATACCGGTCGGACGGCCGAGGATCGGCGCGAATCGGCGCGTGCAGGCGTCGAAACGAAGCGGGAGCGGGGGGAGCTCTAAGCCGGGCGAACCCGGCGACTACCAGCGGTTCGTGAGGGTGAGCGAGGGGACTCGAACCCCCGACCGCCTGGACCACAAATTCATTTCCAGGGATTTTCTAGTTGGGTGTCAATCGTTATTTCCAGCGTTTTCTTGTTTTGAGTTGCTCCCACTCTCGCTCAAATTGATGGACAAATTGATGGACACTTCGGGCGTGAACGCGGCGTTGACGAGCGCGGCCTCGTTGGCCGCCGGCGCGTAGTCGGCGTAGATCAGGGTCGTCTTGTAGTCGTCGTGGCCAATCCACTCCTGCGAGGTGCGGATCGGCACCCCGGCGCCGGGGCTCCGCCCGAGCCCGGTCATCGCCGCGCTGAATGCGCTGGCCAGCGGTCGGCGGCGGCTCGGGTTCGGATCCCGATCGGGCCACGCGCTTGCCGCCGCCGAGCAAGCCCTGTTCCTAAGCGACGGAGCCGCGTGAGATGGCGGAATTGATCGCGCCCTATGCCCGGGGCTATCGGCGCACAGCGCGTGATTCCACCCCAGCCTGGCCGGGCGAGCGCCGGGCCCCGGAGAACTATCGCTCGAGCCTGCTCACCGCGCTGCACTCGTTCCGTGTGCAGATCGAGCTGGACCACGGCGCAGCCGGCAAGAGCGTCCTGATCGCGCACGGCGATCAAGGCGGCGGCTATGCCGCGTGCGTCGAAGACGGCCGGCTACAGATCGCGTGGAACGAGTACGGCGCACTTCGGAAGGCCGACGGCGGCAGCTCGCCCCGGGATCTCACGCTGTCGGGCTCCAAGTGACCTGGCGGCCCGAATTCCATGTGGATGGCGCCCTGCTCGTCGACGACGTCAAGGTTGCCCGGCTGAACAACCTGTGGATGCTCGTGGGCTCGCACCGTTCAGCGATATCGATGTCGGGCTCAATAGCGGAGGCCCGGTCATTGCGGGCTGCACCAACGGCACTGCCGCTTCCCCTGCTCCGGGCGCATACGCGCTGCCACGTGGATCCCAGGCGAGGTCGCAGACTACGACCCAGCCCAAGTGATCGCGGCCGAGATCGAGACAGCGCTGTTCTGCGACTGAGCGGAGAGGACCTCACCCGGGCTGAGGATCGGCCGTGGCCGCAGGGGGCTGCGACCAGACCTGCTTGTAAGCAGACCGGGCCGCGAGAGGAGAGAGCCCGGATCAAGGCCAGTCAGGTGGCCTCAAGCCGGAACGCGTCGCATCATGCCCATGTCCGCGACCAGCCGGGTCGCGTGTTCCCCTACCCGGAGAGTCTCGGCACCAGGGAGGCCCGAAACAACACTATGTCAATAGAGATTATTGTATTGAGGCGTGAGTGGCAAGCATCCAACCGTCGCGAGTTGCGCGCGTCGCCAATTGTCGATAAAGTCGATCTACTTTATGTGGTTTGCTCCTGCTCCCTCCCCAACCGGCGTTCGTCAGAGACTGCTCGACGGGGCGAGCGCGTTGCCGCGATGTAGCGACTAGCGCAGGGTCTTGCTCAACCGCTGAGGGGTCCGCCAAGCAGGCGGCCCCGTGACAGACGGATGCGGCCACATAGGGCGGCGCGGCCGTAACCACGACCGCAATCGGCCCGGCCGGCATCAGAGAAACCAACGGGAGTCGAGGTGCACCATGGGTGTTCATGAAGTTGTCGAAGCGTCTTCCGCGGACATGCGAGCCACCGGAACCGTGGGCCAAGTCGGTTCCCGCCAGCGGGTTGCGAGCACCGTGCCCGGGCGGGCGCTCGTCGTGCAGGATCGCAACCTCGCTGCCGGCGGCGCCTTGCTCGATTCGTTGCGCGCTCGTGCGCTCGAGCCCGAGATCCTTCGGATCGACCGAAACACCCCGCTGCCGGAGCCGGAGTTACTGGATATGGCCATCGTCGTCGGAACCGCTCGGGTGTCGGGCTCGGATGCCCCGGCCTGGCTCGAGCGCGAGATTGACTGGCTGCGTCGCGCCGACCGGGCCGGAACCGCAGTGCTGGCGCTCGGCTCAGCAGCCCAAGCGCTCGCGATTGCGCTGGGCGGCGCGGTGCACCGTCTGCCTCAAACGCGGCGGGCTTGGACCCGCGTCACGACCGAGGCGCCAAAGAGGATCGCTGTCGGGCCTTGGTTGGCTTGGGAAGACGATCGGATCGTTCTTCCCCCGGGCGCCGAACTGCTGGCCCACGATCACGTCGGTCCGCAGGCGTTCGCCGTGAACGAACACCTGGCTGTCCAGTTTCATCCCGAAGCAACCCCAGAGATCGTGCCCGACTGGGTACTTACCAGCGAAGAGGTGCTCGACTTCCAGGGAATCATGGAAGCGACTTGGCGCGACTTCCCAGTCGCGTCAGTCGCCGCGCGTCGCCTGTTCGCGGGGTTCGTCGACTCCCTGGTCGACGATCACCGGTGATTCTGGCACGACGTACTCCGCGATCGGCGACGTGACTCGGGGCCCCGAAGCTCTCGCGCCACCCGCGATCGTCGCTCTGGTCGGAAATCCGCGGGCGCGATCGCGCACCCACCAGCTGGCGGAGACGCTCGCAGCCGAGCTTGCGCACGTGCTCGGGGCCGAGGCTGCCGTGAATGTCGATCTGGCGGTACTCGGGCCGGCCGTGCTCGACCCTGACGACCGCGACGTCGCGGCTGCGGTCGACCACGTGCTGGCCGCGGACGTGCTGGTGGTAGCGAGCCCAACCTACAAGGCGACTTACTCGGGGCTGCTGAAGGCGTTCCTGGACCGCCTCGGCACCGGCTCGCTCGCGGGAAGCGCCGCGGTCCCGATCATGCTCGCGGGTGCTCCGAACCATCGGCTTGCCGTCGATGTGCATTTCACACCGCTGCTGCTCGAACTCGGCGCCGACGTGCCCGTGCGCGGCCTGTTCGTCCTGGAAGCCGATGTCCCTGGCTTCGCTCAATGAGCAACGAGGTGGGCGCAGGAGAATGCATTTCTGCTCACGGCACGTTCCGTCCGCCGCTCGAACACCTCACTCACATCGGCAGGAGCCTGAACGCGATACCGATCCCGGCAGGGTCACTTCGAGAACGCGATCCAGGTCCGGTAGGAGGTGTAGGTGTGGTAGGTGCCCCGTAGCCAGAGGAGGCCGATCGATCCCGTGTCGCTGCCGCGCGGGACGACCGGGCGTACGTTTTCGGTGCCGTCGGCCGGCACGACGGTCTGTCGATGCCAGGTCGAGCCGCCGTCGGTGGTGCTCCAGCGCTCGATCTCCCAACCTCCTGGAACCTGTTTCGAGAGGTAGACGATCGACGGGTTTGAATGGTCGATTGCGATTCCGCCCGAGTACTCGTACTCGATCGTGCCCGGGCTGATTGATCCCCCGGCGTCGGTCATCCGATGCGACACCCAGGCCCGACCGGTAAACGTCGCATACCAGTAGACGTGCTTGGCATGGGTGGGAAACGTGGCGTAAACGATCACCGGTCGTCCGCGGCGGTCAAAGGCGACGTCCCATACCCAGGCCGGCACGCCGGTCGCCTTGGCGTCGTAAACGAGGTCGCCCTGCTGTGGCGCGATGGGCCCGGCGTCGAGCCGGGTGATCCAACCGCCGTCTGCCCTCCATAACGAGCCGTGGCGGTAGGCGATGTAGTACACGCTGGTGAGAACGTTTCGCGGATGGCCATTGGTGAACGCCAGCGCGATCGTGTCGGCGCCGTTATCCGCGACCTTCACGTAGGGCCGTTCGCCGGGCGATCTGATCAGCTCTCTCGCCGGTCCCCAGTCCCCGTCCGGGGCACGGGTGGCGAAATCCGCGCTCCAGTCCGCACCGCGCCAAAACAGGTAGACCTTGTCGGCCTCCGCCGGGAGCAGCGCCGGGTTGGGATAGGTGAAGCCGTTCGAACCGCGAATCCCCTGATGAATCTGTTCCACCGGGGTCCATGCGGTGATGTCGTCCGGCGCAAGCGTCGTGCGGTACTCCATCTCGCTGCCGTTGTGCCCTGACCAGAACACCGTGAGGCGCTGATCCGGCTCGACGAGAATCGCCGGAGTGCTGTGATCGTCGTGAAATAGGTGACCGACCACGTAACTGGTGAGAAGGCCGAAGCGCGGGTCGTATGCCCCGATCGTCACGTTTCCGTTCCAATCGATCCAGCCGACGAACGTCTTGCCCAAAGCGCCGCCGACGTGCACCGCTCGAGGATCGTCAAACCAACTCCAGGCGCCCTTGGACCACACCACGACCTGGCCGCGCGCCCGGCCCGCGAGCAGACCGCAGGCGAGGACGGCCACTGTCGCCAGCGCGACTGCCCTGACCTTAATCGGGACCAGGGCCGTCGTCCTAGGCGCTTCCGCGTGCGCGGTGTTGCACAATGGCAATCAACAAGGTTCTGTTCAGACGGGAGTCGTAATGCGCATTTCAGCCAAGGCCGACTACGCGGTACGCGCGGCTGTCGAGTTGGCCGCCGCACCGGACGATCGGCCGATCAAGGCCGAGCGGATCGCGACCAATCAGGAAATCCCCCTGAACTTCCTCGAGAACATCCTCGGCGAACTGCGCCACGCCGGGATCGTTCGCAGTCATCGCGGCGCCGACGGCGGCTTCCGGCTGGCGCGAAGCGCCAACGAAGTGACGGTCGCCGACATCATCCGAGTCGTCGAGGGCCCGTTGGCGACCGTTCGCGGGGGCCCTCCGGAAGACTCCGCCTACGATGGGGCGGCCTCAGCGCTGTCGCGAGTTTGGATCGCCGTACGCAAGAACCTGCGAGAGGTCGTCGAGCACGTAACGCTCGCCGACATCGCGGGTGGGGAGCTGCCCTCGCAGATCGACAAGCTCGCCGATGACCCGGAGGCATGGGTCACCCGGTAGGTCTCGATCAACGCCCCGAGAGACGTGCGCGTGCTTCTCGCGTATCTGCGTGGGCAGGAGATGGCGTGCCACCGTTTCTGGACAGCCGGGGTTCGAGACGGTGCGCCGGAGAAGGGTCGGCAGGGGTTCCCCAATACGACCAGTCCGTCCAGGGCTCGGGGCGCCCGGAGGCGCGGGGTCGAAGGCTCACGGCAAGGGCGAGACGCGCATAGGAGGCCCACCGGTCCGCCGGATCGAAGGTGTTTGAAGACGCGATCACCTCGTCCGCCTGCGTCTCCTCGAGGAGCTCGGCCAGCCGCCGCCGTACCGTATCGGGCCCACCCACCACATCGGCCCGTGTATCGACCTTCGCTTCCGCCTCGCGTTCGGCCCCGGTCCACCGATGTCGGAGCGCCGCCTCGACGCTCATCAGAGGGCCCGGCGTGCCGGCCCGATGCCTGACGAGTGCGAGATGCCAGGGCCTGGCCAGGGCCTCTGCGTGCTCATCGTTCTCTCCGACGATCACCTTCAGGCCCAGGATCGCGTGAGGACGATCACCGGAGCGGGCGGGCGTGAACCGCTCCCGGTAGAGCCGGAGCGCCGGGCCGGCCGCCTCCGGATTGGTGTAGGCAGCAAAGCCGTAGCCCAGCCCGCGGGCGGCGGCCGTGGCAGCTGAATTTGGGCTCGAGCCGAGCAGGAACACGGGCGGGAGCGGAACCCCGGCGGGGCCAGCCCGGACGCCGGCCAGCGGGTGATCAGCGCCGAGCGGGCGCACCCCGCCGAAGGCCAGCAGCTCGTCGAGTTGGGCGTCGAAACCCGCGCCGTGACTGTTGTCGCTTGACCGCTGGAACGCGCGCACAGTTGCATCGTCTGTGGCGCCCTCGGAGCGCCCGATCCCCAGGTCAATCCGTCCCGGGTGCAACGCGGCAAGCGTCAGGAACTGCTCGGCCACGTGCACCGGCCGGTGGTTGGGCAGCAGCATGCCGCCGGAACCGACGCGCAGCTTCTTGGTGATCGCCGCCACTTGCCCGATGAGGATCTCAGGCGCGGTGCTCGCGACGCCACCCATCGCGTGGTGCTCGGCGATCCAGAAGCGCCGGTAGCCCAGCGCCTCGGCATGGCGTGCGAGCCCGAGCACGTCGCGAATCGACTGAGCCGGGCTGGTGTCCGCCCGCGTCGGAGCCTGGTCGAGAACGGAGAACGCTGCCATCGTTACGATGGAGCATACTCTTCTAAATCAATTGACTTTGTTGAGAAATCTTCATATCGGGATCGCACTGAGCGGTGCGGGGTGGCATCCGGACGCTTGGACTGAGCCCGGCACGCGTCCGTCCGAGCTGCTGAGCGCGCGCTACTGGGCAGACCAGGTGGCTGAGGCGCGGCGCGGGCTGCTCGACTTCGTCACCATCGAGGACTCCTATCGTCTGGGCGCGCCCGAGAACAAGCCGACCAAGAGCCCGCCGCTGCGGGCGCCGGATCCGGTGCGGGGTCGGTTGGATGCCACCATGATCGCCGCCCGAGTCGCACCGGTCGTGCCCGGCATTGGTCTGCTCCCGGCGGCGATCACGACCCTGACCGAGCCCTTCCTCGTCTCGACGCAGATCGCGACGCTCGACTTCATCAGCGGCGGGCGAGCTGGGTGGCTGGCCCAAGTCCCCGTGGACGGCGACGATTTCGCCTACGTGGGCCCGCGAACCGTTCCCACCGGGAGCGCAGCATTGGCCGAAGCCGACGATCACATTGAGGTGGTCCGGCGCCTATGGGACAGCTGGGAGGACGGCGCGGAGATCCGTGACGCGGCGACGAACCGCTTCATCGATCGGGACCGGATCCATCCGATCGACTTCGAGAGCGCGCACTTCAAGATCAAAGGGCCCTCGATCACGCCGCGCCCACCGCAAGGACAGCCGATCGTCGCGATGCTCGGCGACGACCTCGAAGCCAGAGCGGTTGCCGATCGCCGCGCCGACATCGTGCTGCTCAGCAGTGGTGATGAGCGGTCGCTGCGCGCGAACGCTTCCGAATCGCCGGCTCCGCATGTATTCGCGGACCTCGTCGTCTTCCTCGACGCCGACCGCGAGCGAGCCGTGGAGCGTCAGCACCAACTCGACGGGCGCGTCCCGGCCACGAAGCGGGACGGCCGGTTCGTGTTCACCGGAACGCCCGGGGAACTCGCGGAAGCGCTGATCGACCGGGGCGAACTCGGCCTGACAGGCTTTCGCCTGCACCCCGCGGTCATCCCTCATGACCTCGAAGCGGTGACGCGCGGCCTTGTCCCTGTGCTCCAGCAGCGCGGCGTCTTCCGCCGGACGTATGAGGCGGGCACGCTCCGCGGCTTGCTAGGGCTGCCCCGTCCGGGCAACCGATATGCGGGACGAGCGGCGGAAGCCGTGGCGGCGCGATGAGCGAGCGCCCTCGGCAGATGCACCTCGGCGCGCACTTCCCTGGGGTCAACAACACCACCGTGTGGAGCGGTCCCGAGGCAGGCAGTCACATCGACTTCGCGTCATTCGTCCACTTGGCGCGCACCGCGGAACGCGCCAAGTTCGATTTCTTCTTCCTCGCCGAGGGGCTGCGGATGCGCGAGCACGCCGGACGGCTGCACGATCTCGATGTCGCTGGCCGGCCCGACAACATGACCGTGCTCGCCGGACTCGCCGCGGTCACCGATCGCCTTGGGCTGGTCCCGACGATCACGACGACCTATCACGAGCCCTATGAGCTCGGGCGTCAGCTCGCCTCGCTCGATCACCTATCCGGTGGACGCGCCGGATGGAACCTCGTGACCTCCTCAGACGCATTCACGGGCGCGAACTTCCGTCGCGGTGCCTACCTCGGCTACGAGGCGCGCTACGAGCGCGGCGGCCAGTTCGTCGAAGCGGTGAACCGGATGTGGGACGCGTGGCCCGAGGCAACATTCTCCTTTCACGACACTCAGGTTCAGCTCGCGGGCGAGTTCACGGTGCCCCGCTCGCCGCAGGGGCGGCCCGTGATGATCCAGGCCGGTGACTCGAGCGAGGGACGGGAGTTCGCCGCGCGCTACGCGGACGGCATCTTCACCCGCCACGGCACACTCGACGAAGGGCGCCGGTTTTACGCCGACGTCAAGGGGCGGCTCCCCACATACGGACGCGAGGCGTGGGAGCTACTGATCCTGCCAGGGACGACATTTGTCCTCGGCGACACCGACGCCGAGGCGAAAGAGCTGGCCACGCACATACGCCGCCAGCAGGTGAGCGGCCCCCACGCGATCATGTTCCTCGAGCAGCTCTGGAATCGCGATCTCTCCGAGTACGACCCGGACGGACCGCTGCCTGACGTCGATCCCGACGTCTCCTCACCCGAACGCTCGCAGGGCAGCGCGCAGGCACGCAGCTTCAACCGCGACGCGATCGCTATCGCGCGTCAGTGGCGTGATCAGGCGCAGGACGGCCGCCTCTCGATCCGCGAGCTCGTGATCGAGATGACAGGACGCCAGAGCTTCGTGGGCTCACCCGCGACGGTCGCGGACGAGATGACCCGGCACGTCGAGTCCGCAGCCTGCGACGGCTTCATCCTCGTGCCGCACCTGACGCCCGGTGGTCTTGACCGATTCGCCGACGAAGTCGTTCCGTTTCTGCAGGAACGCGGCATCTTCCGCGCGGACTACGCGGGCGGCACACTGCGTGAGCATTTCGGGCTGGCCCAAAGCCCGAATCTCCACTAAGTCGACTGTTTTTATTGATATTGTTGGCTAACACTGTTGGGGATCGAACGCGGTGGCCCGAGGAGGCTCTTTCTTGGAAGTTGAACGGTTGGTGTTGACGCGCCGCAGGTTGCTCGTGAACGGCGCCAAGGGGTCGGCGCTCGCGGCGCTCGGACCGATACTCGCCGCGTGCGGCTCGTCGAGCAGCAGCTCGAGCAGCACGGGCACCGCATCGGGCACGACGAGCACGGCAGCGGCGGCCGGTACGCCAAAGACCGGCGGGACCCTGACGTTCGCCCGGAGCGTCGCCCCGACGCAGCTCGATCCGGCGAACTCGATCATCGCCGGCGACGTTTACACACTGGACAAGATCTTCGAGCCGCTCTACATCACGAGCGCGGCTGGTCAGCTGACGCCCTGGCTCGCGACCGGTTACACGACGAGCCCCGATCACCTGACCTGGACGTTCCAGCTGCGCTCCGGCGTCCGATTCAGCGATGGGACTCCGCTCACCGCGGACGACGTGGTCTGGTCGATTGCCCGCGAGCAGGCGAACAGCGACGGCCCGCTCAGCTTCCTCGACGCCGCCATCAAGAAGATCAAGCCCGACGGTGACAACGCCGTCGTGTTCACGCTGTCGCAGCCGTGGGCACCTTTCCTGTCCGATATCTCGGTGTTCGCGAACGCGGTCCTGCCCAAGAACTTCGGCGGCAAGAGCGAGAAGGCGTTCTTTCAGAACCCGGTGGGCACCGGCCCGTGGCTGCTGCCTTCGTGGACGCCGGATTCGAACCTCACGCTGAAGAAGAACCCGAACTACTGGCAGAGCGGCAAGCCGTACCTGGACTCGGTGACGATCAACTACGTCAGCGACCAGAATCAGCAACTGCTCCAGCTCACCGGCGGCCAGGCCCAAGTCATCGACAACGTCCCGCCGTCCAACGTCGCGTCGCTCAAGGGCAACTCGAACCTGGTTCTCGGCGAGTATCCGGCCTGGCAGGTCGACCTGCTCGTGTTCAACGAGCAACTGCCCCAATTCAAGGACGTGCACGTCCGGCGGGCGATCGCGCAGGCGATCGACACGCAGAAGCTCGTCGAGGCGACGAGCTTCGGGACGGCGAAGCCGGGTGGGACGTTGTTCCCGCCCAGCCTGCAGTACTCCGACCCCAGCACACCCGTCCTCGGCTACAACCTCGCCGCCGCCAAGGCCGAACTCGCGAAGTCGGCGTTCCCGAAGGGATTTGACACGAAGCTCCTGATCTCCGGCGGCGTCCAGAAGTGGAGCGAGTTCGCCCAGATCATCCAGGCCGCCCTGAAGCCGCTGGGCATCAACGTCTCGATCACCTCGCTCGACCACGCGGCGTTCGAGTCGACCTTCCAGAAGTACGACTACGACATGTTCATCGACTACGCGATCAATGACATCAGCGACGTCGACGAGATGGCCTCGTTCAACCTCGACTACAAGGACGGCGGATCCAAGTCGTACTGGTCGAGCTACAACAACCCCGCCGTGATCAGCCTCGTCCACCAGGCGGAGTCGGAGTTCGACTCGAGCAAGCGGGCCGCGCTGTACGCGCAGATCCAGGCAAAGGTCGCCCAGGACGTTCCGTTCGTGGCCCTCGATTACCCGCCCTATATCTACGCGACCTCGGCCAACGTGAAGGGATTCGCCGTCAATCCGGGCGGGGCATACCGTCTGGAGGACGTCTGGCTGGCCTGACCGGCCGGGTCGCCGCCGTCTACCAGTCGTACACCGCACGACGGCTCGCGGCTGCCGTTCTCGTCGTCGTGGGGGTGGCGATCGCGGCGTTCATTCTGCTGCACGTGGTGCCGGGCGATCCGGCCCGAGCCGTCCTGGGCGAGCACGCGCCCGAGGCATCAGTCCTCGCCTTGCGCCGGCAATGGGGACTTAGCGACTCGATTCCCCACCAGTTCGTTCAGTACCTGGGAGACCTGGTGGACGGGCGGCTCGGCAACTCGTACTTCTACCACGAGTCCGTGATCGCGCTGATCGGCCAGCGCATCGGGCAGACCGCGTGGCTCGTGCTCACCGCGACGGTTTTCGCCGTGCTGATCGCGGTGCCGCTGGCCGCGATCGCCGCTTCTCGTCGGGACCGCTTCGCCGACCACGCCGTCCGCGCCGTCGGCGTGATCGGTCTCGGGATGCCAGCGTTCTGGATCGGGATCGTGCTGATCGAGATCTTCGCGGTCCGTCTGAAGATCCTGCCGGTCGGAGGCTGGGGCACGACGCCGTGGGAACACGCTAAGGGGCTGCTGCTCCCAGGCCTCACCGCTGCATTCGCGATCGTGCCGATTCTGGTCCGCAGCCTTCGGGTGGGGATGCTCGACGTGCTGGAGTCCGATTTCGTCGCGGCCGCCCGGGCCAAGGGGCTCGGCGAGTCGCGGGTGCTCCTCGTTCACGTGACGCGCAACGCGATCATCCCGACGCTGACGCTGCTCGGCCTGAACATCGCCTTCCTGATCGGGAGCACGGTGATCGTCGAGCAGGTCTTCGCGCTCAACGGACTTGGCTCGCTCCTGCTCGATTCGATCACCAACCGCGACTATCCCGTGGTCCAAGGACTGACGCTCGTGCTGGCCGCGTCGGTCGTGCTCATCACGCTCGCCACCGACCTGCTCAGCGCCAGATTGGATCCGAGGATTCGGCTGCGATGAGCGCGACGGCGGCCGAGTTCGAGCTCTCGCCTCCCCACGCCACTCGACGGTTCTCGCGGACCTGGACCTATCCGTCGCTGACCGTGGGTCTGACTCTGTTCGGATTGATCCTGCTCGCGGTCATCCTGGGCCCGGTACTCACGGGGTACGGACCGAACACGCAGGATCTGACCGCGATCCTCCAGGGCCCCTCCCCGCATCACCTGCTCGGGACCGATGAGCTCGGCCGCGACGAGCTGACCAGGCTGCTCTACGCCGGACGCACGGACCTGAAGGTCGGAATCCTCGCCGTGTTGTTCCCGTTCTGCTTCGGAACGGCGATCGGCACGCTGGCCGGCTACTACGGCGGCTGGCTCGACGCGACCGTCATGCGAGTCGTCGACGTACTGGTCGCGTTCCCGTTCTATGTGCTCGTGATCGGGTTGGTGTTCGTCGTCGGTACCGGCATTCGCGGGATCTTCATCGCCTTCGCCATTGCCGACTGGGTCGTTTACGCGAGGACGGTCCGTGCGAGCACGCTCGTCGTACGCGAGGCCGACTACGTCGCCGCGGCTCGCGTCGGCGGGCTGAGCGACCTCCGGATCCTGGGCGGGCACGTCCTGCCCAACACGATCAGCCAGGCCATCGTCTACATCATGACCGACGTTGTGCTCGTAATCGTCGCCGTGGTCACGCTCGGGTACCTCGGGCTCGGCGCCCAGCCGCCGACCCCGGACTGGGGGGCGATGATCAACGACGGCCAGGACTTCATCACCACCCATTGGATGCTCGCCACCCTTCCCGGGATCGCGGTCGTCCTGACCGGGCTCTCGCTGTCGCTGATCGGCGACGGGCTGGCCGACGCGTTGAGACCGAAGTGAGCGACCCGCTGTTGAACGTTGAGGACCTGACGCTGTCGCTCGACCGCCATCACGGTGGTGCGCGCGTGGTGGACCAGGTGTCGTTCTCGGTCCCTCGGGGCGGCTCACTCGGAATCGTCGGCGAGTCGGGCAGCGGCAAGAGCCTGACCCTGCGCGCGGTCATGGCGCTGCTTCCCAGCGCGGTCGCGCTCGACATGGGCACCGTCACCCTCGCGGGCGAGCGCCTGGCGCTGGCCGGGGCAGGGGCACGCAAGCAGCGCCGCCGCCGACTCGCGATGGTTTTCCAGGACTCACTGAGCGCGCTCGATCCGGTGTTCACCGTCGGGAACCAGGTGGCTGAGGTCGGCCGTCACGTGCTCGGGCTATCCAGGGCCAGGGCGTGGGAGCGGGCCGTCGAGCTCCTCGACCTGGTTGGGATCCGAGACCCCGAGCGCCGGGCGCACGCCTACCCGCACGAGCTGTCCGGGGGGATGCGCCAGCGCGCGATGCTCGCGGTCGCGCTGGCCACCGAGCCCGAGGTCCTGCTGTGCGACGAGCCGACGACCGCGCTCGACGTGACCGTGCAGGCGCAGGTTCTCGCGCTGCTGGGCGACCTGCGACGGCGGCTCGGGCTTGCCCTCGTGTTCGTCAGCCACGACCTGGCCGTGGTGCGGGAGCTGTGCGAGGAGCTGGCGGTCATGTACGCGGGCCGGATCGTCGAGACCGGCCCGACCGAGGAGGTGTTGGCCGAGCCACTTCACCCCTACACCCGCGGTCTGCTCGACGCGACGATCGATTTGGACCAGCCGGAGCGCACCGTGCGTCCGATCCCCGGATCCATCCCCGAGCCGGGTCGGCTCCCGTCGGGCTGCCCGTTCCATCCCCGCTGCCGCTACGCCACGGACGAGTGCACCACGACGGAGGTGTCCCTCACGCCAGTCGCCGCGCCCGAGGCCAGACAGAGCGCATGCCTGCACTGGCGGGAGTTGGCGACGCGATGAGCGCGACGCTCACGGCCGATGACGTACGGGTCACGTTTCATCGGAGAGACCGCGTGCCGGTCGTGGCCGTCGACGGCGTCTCGCTGGCCGTGCCGGCCGGCGGCGCCGTCGGGCTGGTCGGCGAATCCGGGAGCGGCAAGTCGACCCTGGCCCGGGTGATCACCGGGATTCAGAAGCCCGACGGTGGATCAGTGAGGCTCGACGGAGAGCTGCTCCGCCCTCGCCGCAGCCCCTCCCAGCGGCGCCAGATCCAGCTCGTGTTCCAGGACCCCTATTCCTCGCTGAACCCCCGCCGGACGATCCGTAGCGTGCTGCGAGAATTGCTCGCCGTGCACGGCTTGGCGCGCGGCGACTGCGCCGAGGAAAGGTGCGCCGAGCTGATGGCGCTGGTCGGCCTTCCCGAGGCGGCGCTGGATCGCAAGCCGAGCGCGTTCTCGGGGGGTCAGCGGCAGCGACTGGCGATCGCCCGGGCGCTTGCGGTAGAGCCGAGCCTGATCGTCGCCGACGAGCCTGTCTCGGCGCTCGACGTCTCGATTCAGGCGACGATCCTCGAGCTGTTCGCCGGGCTGCGGGCACAGTTGGGCGTCGGCCTGCTCTTGATCTCGCACAATCTCGCCGTCGTGCGGCAGCTGTGCGACGAGGTCGCCGTGATGTACCAGGGACGTATCGTGGAGGTGGGCGAACGTGATCAGATCTTCGACGCGCCGCAGCATCCGTACACGCGGACGCTGCTCGACGCGGTGCCCCGACTCCCCCGATCGAACTCGGCCGGTGACGCGCCAGGTGAACCGTGACCGGTTCCGCCGCACGACTGATCGACAGCGCCGCGTACGCCGATGCCGAGAGAACCCTGGGAGCCGTGTTGGAGACCGGCCGCGACGTCCTGTTGCTACAGGGCGAAGCGATCCTCCTGCTCGAGGCGACCGCGCGAGGACTGGGTGGTCCGGGCGTGCAGGCGCTGAACCTGGTGAGCGGTCCCTACGGTGAGGTGATCGGCGACTGGCTCGCCTTCGGGGGAGCGGTGGTCGAGCAGCTCGCGGTCGAGTTCGACCGCGCCCTCGACGTGCAGGCCGTGCGCACCGCACTCGCTCGCCGGCGGTTCGACGTGGTCAGCGTCGTGCACGCCGAGGCCGCCACGGGCGTCGTCAATCCGCTCGGCGAGATCGCCGCGGCCGTTCACGAGGCCGGCGCGGTGATCGTCGTCGACGCCGTCGCCTCGGTCGGCGCCGAGCCGCTGCCGATCGACGAATGGGGGCTCGATCTCGTCATGATCGGACCGCAGAAGGCACTGGCGGGGCCGGCCGGCGTCTGCGCGCTGGTGGCCGGCGAGCGAGGCTGGGAACAGATCGCGCGCAACCCGAACGCGCCGCGCGGATCGATTCTGTCGCTGCTCGACTGGAAGGAGCGGTGGATCGACGCAGGTCGCGACCGGATTCCCGCCTACGCCCACGAGCAGGAGATGCGAGCGCTCATCGACGCCCTCGAGGCGCTCGAAGGAGATGTCGGCCTGCGGCGCCTGATCGACCGCCACCAGCGCGCCCGGGCCGCCGCTCGCGCCGGGGTCCGCGCGCTCGGACTCGAGCCCTGGGTCACGCGCGAGCCGGATGCGGCGTCGGTCGCGACGCTGGTCAGGGCGCCGGATGGGGTCTCCGTGGCCGCGCTGGTCGAGTCGTCGGTCCCCTTCCTGGAGGGTGGCGACGGCGGTCTGCTCGTCCCTGCCCCCGGGCCCCTGGCTGACGTCGCGATCCGGATCAACCACACCGGCGAAGCGGCCCGCCCCGAACCCGTTCTCTCCGCGATCACCGCGCTGGCGGCCGGCCTGCGGCGGCTCGGCTTCGAGGCCGACGTGAGCCTGGCACTGACGGCCGCCGAGCGAACCCTCATAACCAACTAGGTCGAAAGGATTAGTCGCTATGACGCTTTCACTACCGTCTTTGATCGACGTCGAGACGCTGTCAAAGCATCTCGAGGACCCGGCGCTGCGTCTGTTCGACGCCACCGTCGAGCTCGTGCGTCCGCCGGAGGGCGGCCCCTACACGGTCGCGAGCGGCCGGCCCGGCTACGAGAAGGCGCACATCCCCGGCGCCGCGTTCGCGGACATCCCGGGCGAGCTGTCGGATCCGGATTCGCCGTTCGCGTTCACGCTGCCGCCGGCGGACCGGTTCGCCGCGGCGGCTGGCAGGCTGGGAATCGGGCCGGGCACCCACGTGGTGGTCTACGCTCAAGACACGCCTATGTGGGCCACGCGGTTGTGGTGGCAGCTTCGATTCTTCGGGTTCGACGCCGTCAGCGTCCTCGACGGAGGGCTCGCAGCCTGGCGCGCCGCCGGGCTCCCGCTAGAAGACGCGGAGATCTTCTACCCGCCGGCACGCTTCAGCGCGGAGCCCCGCTGGGAGCGTCTGGCGACGCGGGCCGACGTCGAGGCCGTCGTCGCGACGGGCGCCGGCTCGGCGTGCCTGGTCAACGCGCTCACACCACCGGTCTTCCGCGGGGAGGGGCCGAGCTCATACAGCCGGCCCGGACGGATACCGGGCAGCATCAACGCGCCGTGGACCGAGCTGGTCGACCCGGACACCAACCTGTTCCGGCCGCGGCCTGACCTCGAGCGCGCGCTCGAGGCGGCGGGGGCGCTGGGTGAGACCCCGGTGATCGCCTACTGTGGCGGCGGCATCTCGGCCACCGTCGACCTGTTCGCGCTGGCGCTCCTCGGGCGCGATGAGGCGCGTCTGTACGACGGTTCGTTGACCGAGTGGACGCGGGACGAGACGCTCCCCGTCGAGGTGGGCTAGCCAGGCGAGCGCCCAGTGGCGCTCAGTGCCAAGGTCAGGCCGTCGAGGGCGCCGTCCTGCAGAAGCACGACGACTCGATCGCGATGTCCGCCCGCGCCAGGGCCTGATCCAGCTGCGCGCCGATCCGATGGGCCTCATCGATCCGACCCAGCCGGACCAGGCACTCGTTGTAGCCGTGCAGGCTCCACACATTATTCGGATGCCGACATGCTCGCGGCAGCGTCTCATCGAGCCCGAGATCGGCGGCGTACACCTCGCGGGCGCGCTCGACCTGGCTCTGCTCAAGCAGCAGCGCCCCATAGGCGTGACGCGTGGGCTGCATCCACCCCCAAGGTTCGTCGTAGGGCAACGTGTCGTCGAGTTCGATCGCGCGCCGCAGATGCACCCACGCGGCGTCGTAGTTGCCCGCTCGATATTCGATCTCGCCGTCGAGCATCGCCCCTGCGATGGCCAGGATGTCCAGCGCAGTGTTGTTGAACAGGTATCTCGTTTCGGGCACGCGCGCCACCGCCGCGGTGAACCGCTCGCGTTGCGAGTTGGCCTCCGCAAGGAGTGAGGAAGCTGCGAACGCCACGCCTTTGGCGTAGTGAGTCATGGCGGTGGTGACGCAGAAGAGCGCGGGATCGGCCGGCAGGGGCTCGGCGATGATCTCCTGCCACCGGCCGAAGCGCACCAGCACATGCAGGCGCATCGGCACGAAGCTCTCGAGCCAGTCGGCCATGGGGGGAGCGTCGACGCGCAGAAGCTCCTCGGGCAGCGACGCGGCCAGCGCATCGGCGGCGGCTAGGGCGGTCGCCCGCCGGCCGGCGAACATCGCTCCATAGATCCTGAAGTGATGGTCGTGCGCGCGATAGAGCGCGTAGAAGTCGACGCGTCCGGCGTGCGCGGCGTATCGCTCGTCGGCGGCGATCGCCCGCTCGTTGTCGGCGATCACCTGCTCGTAATCGCCGAGCAGGACGTCGATGTGAGTGGGCATGTGGAGCAGATGGCCACCGTCGGGGACGAGACCGCGCAGCGCATTCGCGACCTCGAGCGCCGCCTCCGGCGTGGGCGACATCTCCATTAGATGGATGTAGAAGTGGAGCAGGCCGGGATGCGTCATGGCGTCGGGCAGGGCGAGGGCGGACTCGAGCACGCGCTTGGCCTCGAGCGTGTGCGCCCCCTCGGCCGGCTCCCCGGTGGCGAGATCCCACAGCGACCACGGGGTCACGTTCATCAGCGCGTCGGCGTACAGCGCGACCACGTCGAGGTCGTCGGGGTGTCCGGCGTACACCGCGCCCATCGCCTCGGCGTAGTCAACCGTCCAGGCGTTCAGGTCGTCCACCGGCTCGGGGCTTGGATAGCGCTTCCCGAGTGCGGCGATCAGTGCGCGCTCCGGGGCGGCGGCGGAGGGCGACAGCTCCAGCGCACGCTGCGTCGCGTCGAAGGCCCGACGGATCGAGGCGTGCAGGTCCGCGTCGTCGAACATCTCCCACTGCTTGTTGTAGTTGGGGCCGGTCGCGTAGGCGATGCCCCAGTGGGCGAGCGCAAACCGCTCGTCGGCGGCGACGGCGCGCTCGAAGCAGCGGATCGCCTCCTCGTGATTGAAGGCGTAGCTCCAGGTCAGCCCTCGGTCGAACCACCGCTGAGCCTCGGCCGACGCTGTCGAGGTGTTCCGCCGGAACGACCCGAGGTCGAAGGGATACGCCGGCGGTGATCGATACGCATTCTCAAGTACGTGGATCAAGTCGGCCAAGTTAGCCCTTTCGGCTCAGTTCCGTTCGAGCAGCGACCGAACCTGACCAAGCGCGCGGGGCGGCAGCCCCGCCGCCTCGAGCCGGGACCGACGGAACGCGTTGGCCTCGGCCGGGAACTCGCGAGCGCGCTGCTTGCCGTCGACCCCGACCTCGCGGCCAAGGACACCGAGTGCCTCGTGGACGAGCTCGGGCAACGCGAAGAACTCGTCGGACACCTCGATCCGAGCGGCGATCCAATCGACGATCTGGCGGCCGACCGCCTCCGGGTCCGACGCGGTTTCAATCCGATGTTTGAGGCGGGCCACGCCGTAGGAGACGTGCCGCGCCTCGTCGCGGCGGGACAGCAGCACGATCCGGCGGGTGGCCTCGTCGGGCGCGAGGTCGTACACGATCTTGAACACGTCGAGGATCTGTCCCTCCCCCAGCACATCGACGAGCAACGAGGCCTGCTCGTAGTCCTCGAGCAAGCATAGGAGGGCCAGTGCTCGATCGGTGTCGGGCGAGGTCGCGGTCGGGCCGACGCCGTTCAGCCACAGGCGCTTGATGCACGCCTCCGTGTGCCGGGCCTCGTCCATCACCTTGCCGGACAGGAATAGCCGGACCTCGAGGAAGGCGGGATGTATCTGAGGCAGCCACGCCGCGGGCACCTGGTGCGCGGTCAGCTCCTGCTGGAGCAGCCAGGTGAAGAGATCGCATACGGCCTCCTCGAGATGATCGGCGAGCCCCAGCGCTCCGGACCAGGGAATGTCGAGGCTGGCGTTCCACTGGCTGGCGTTGGCCTGCTCGACCAGATGCGCGAGCCGCGGCGTCCACACCTGTTCCTTGCGGTTGACCGTCCACGGCATCGTCGGCAATCCCGCCTCGGGCGGGTCCACGTCGTGCGTACGGACGCGCAGACCCTCGCGCGGCGCCTCGTCGATGACCTCCCCGTAGGGCGTCTCGAGCAGGGCGCCGAGCGGGATCTCCGAGGCGAGCCAGCGGCGGCTCTGGCGTGCCCCGCGATCGCCGCGGCTGAGCTGATCGGGTGCGTCAGCCTCGGCCCGGTCCCGCAACCGGGTCACTGGTGCCATTCGCGGATGTGGTTGCGGATGTGGTCGGGCACTGCCGCCCTCGGGTAGAAGCGGTCGTAGAAGTCGACGTCGAGATGGTGCGCCTGGTACCAGACGGTGGTGAGAAACGGATCGATCGTGGCCGGGAAACGTCCGTAGCGATCCCAGACATAGGACGCGAGCAGCTTCGTCGCCTCCACCGCCTCATCGGATGGGCCCGGGATCCCGGCGGCGATCGCTGCGTCGCGCCACGGCGTGACACCACGCTCGTTTCGCCGTACCGAGACGACCGCGTCGACCGCATCCTCGATCGTGGCGTGGAACGGCGGCACGTAGCCTTCGAAGAGCCCAGGTAGCCCGATTGGGATCGACTGGCCGGCACCCACCGGAGCGTCATCCGGCACGCGGTGGAAGGCGAAGCCGAGCGAGCCGGCCGGCCCCGTGCCCCCCACCGCGTGCCAGTGCTTCTGGCCGCCCATCGTGACGCGGCCCTTGCCCCCGGAGAACGGATGACCCCCCAGCCCCAGCGCTTGCGTGGCGATCAGCAGGTTCTGCACCATCAGTCCCGCCTCGACCCCGTTCATGTCCACCATTTGCCAGCGCTCGAAGTCCCATAGATCGACGGGGTGCGTGGCCTCGAACCACCCCTCCCGGACCAGCGGCGCAAGCGGGTCGCCGCCCAGGTGCGGGTCGTGGATGTAGTAGCGATGCGGGTCGTCGAAGTAGAGCAGCATTGCGCTGAGGCACTGGCGCGTCACGTCGCTGATCGGGATGAAGAGCGTGCTGCCCTCGGCGTTCGCGATCCAGTGGTTCAGGCCGAACAGATTGGGGACGGCGCGCGGGATGTGGAGACGTCCGTCCTGGAGCTTGGTCGCGCGCCGGTATAGCTCGGTCCGCTCGGTCTGGTCGGCGAGCTGGGTGTAGGCGGTCGGCATCACCCCCCTCTGCGGGAGCACGAACACGCCCTCGTCGTTGGTCCAGAACAGCTCGGTGCCGTGCTGAGCGAGCGGGCTGGGATACGTCCGCCCGGTGTAGCTCGCGAGCTTTTCGGCGCCGGTCCGGCGGCCGTCGGCGTCAACGAACGGCCACTCGTCGCGCGCCACGCCCGTGATTCCGGTTCCGGCCGCCACCAGGATCGCCTCCTCCTCGATGGCGAGGGGCAGCGGATCGTGGGCGGAGCGATACGCCAGGGGACCAGTGAGCTCGGCGCCGAGCGCGAAGCGCCGCGAACGGCGGGACAAGATCGCCTGCAAGGCCGGGAAACGTCCGGCGCGCCGCAGAGCACCGGGATTGACTGCGGGGCGGGGCCGCACTTCGCGCTCGGCGGTCACGGACATCAGACGCTTCGGAGATATCGCTCGCGGTCCCACTCGGTCACCGCGCTTACAAATGTCTCCCATTCGGCTTGGGCGAGCGCGAGGTAATCGTGCACGGCGTCCTCACCCAGGATCTCGACGATGTCGCTGTCCGCGCGAGCCGCGGCGATGCCGTCTGCGAGGGTGGCGGGTAGCCGGGTGCCGGCGCGATAGAGGTCGCCCTCGCCCCGCCGGCCCGGATCCGCCCCCTGCTCGATCCCGGCGATCGCGGCCGCCAGCAGCGCGGCGATCGCCCAGTGGGGATGGGCGTCGGCAGCACCGGCGCGGAGCTCGATGCGGGTGGCCTCCGGCGTCTCGATCAGCGAACGGATCGCCACCGTGCGGTTGTCGCCGCCCCAGGTCGCGCTGGCCGGCGCGAATGAGGCCACCTCGAAGCGCTTGTAGGAGTTGACCGTCGGCGCGCCGTAGAGAACGATCCCGGGAAGGTGCTCGAGGATCCCGCCGATCGCGGTGCGCATCAGTCCGTTCTCGGCTTCGCCGTCAGGCGCGAACGCGGGCTCGCCGTCACGCCACAGCGAGAGGTGCAGGTGCATCGAGTTGCCGGCCACCTCGCCGAACGGCTTGGCCATGAATGTGGCCAGCGCGCCGTGGCGCCGGGCGAGCTCGCGGGTGGCGTATTTGAAGCGCGCTGCCTGGTCGCCCGCCGCCAGCGCGTCGAGATGTCGCAGATTGATCTCGCACTGCGCGGGCCCGTACTCGAAGTTGCCGCCCTCGAGCTCGACGAACGAGCGCAGGCCGTCGAGGATCCCACCGACCGCCGGCTCGAGCTGGTTGAGCACCTGCAACGAGTAGGCCTGCAGCCCGTCGCTCAGCGGCGTTTCGTCCTCTCCCAGCAGGTGGAACTCGATCTCGACCCCGACCCTCGCCGTGTAGCCGAGGGCGGCCAGCCGGTCGACCGTGCGGCGCAGAACGGTCCGTGGCGACGCGAAGACCAGCTCCCCGTGATGGTCGACCAGGTCGCTGATCACGTGCCCGGCGCCCTCGCGCCACGGCAGCAGGCGGAACGTATCCAGGTCCGGCACGGCGAAGAAATCCGGAAATCCGGTGTCCCAGTCGGCGTGGCGCAACCCGGCCTTGACGTCGCCCGCCACGTCCCATGTCAGTGACGCGTTGCAGAAGGCAAAGCCGGCGCGCCGCGCGCGGTCCAGGAACGAGGAGGCGTTGATCCGCTTCCCGCGGGCGTGGCCCTGGTGATCTACCCACATCACCTCGACCTCCCGCACCTCACCGCTCTCGATGGCGGACGTGACCCGGGCGATCGCGTCGCGGTCGTCGAGGCCGGCGGTCGCCGCCGCGGCCGGTGCCAGCCGGTGGTTCGAGGCGGAGTCAGTCGCCGTCATGTGGAGGCGATCCTGGTTTGGCCGGTGCCCGGCGTGAGCTGAACGTGGGCGTGCGCGGCGAACGCGTCGAACAGCCTGACCGCGGCCGCTGCCGCGGAATGACGGCGCTCCCGTGCGGTAGCCAGCAACTCGCCGCCGATGTCCGCGAGGCTCTCGCGATGGTCGGCGATCCAGCGCGACAGCAACCTGGGAGTGACCTCCGGGTGAAACTGGATCCCGAGATGCGAGCCATGCGCGAACGCCTGCGGACCGGATCCGTTGCGGGCCAGCTCGTACGAGAGCGGCGGCGGCGTGATCGTGTCCTCGTGCACGGCGAGCCAAGGGCCACGCGGAACGAACTCGGGGTCAGCCGTGTCCAGCTCGATCCACGCATGCTCGGGAGAGTCGAGGCGGCTGACCGAGCCACCGAGCGCGACGGCGAGGGCTTGGGCGCCGAAGCAGATCCCGAGCACCGGCACGTCGAGCGCATCGGCGCGCCGGATCCACTCGACCTCCCGCGCGACCCAGCCCGGCCACGGTCCCGCCAGCGACGCGTAGGAGCCGAGGGCGATCGCGCAGTCGTACCCGACCGGATCGGGCAGCTCGTTCCAGCGATCCACGCGCAAAATGTCGAGGGCCAGACCGCGCGCGGCCGCCCAGTCCCCGAGCAGGCCCGGGGGACAGCTGTCCTGCGTCTGCAGAACCACGGCGGAGGGGGACGACACGGCTACGCCTCCTCGTGGACGAATCGGCCCACCGCCTCGTAGCGCGCTGCATCCCGAGCCCGGAACCACAGCGCGACCCCTACTCCGAGCCCGAACGCGATCGGCACCAGCCACGGGCCGTAGTGGATAAAGGCCGCGCCAGACGCGCCGGACAGCGCCCCTCGGTTGTGGAACAACAGCCATGAGGAGAGCAGCATCAAGCCGCCGCCGAGCAGCGGTGCGATCAGCGTCTTCCACACGTGGCCGTGCTCGGGTGCGACCGATCGGAAGTACCACACGATCGCGAATGAGGTCAGCGCCTGGACGAGGAGCAGGCCGAGCACGCCGATGATCGGCGTCCAGGTGGCGAGCTTGAGCAGGACTGCGCTGGTGCTCGAGTCCGAGGCGTAGAAGAGCAGGATCCAGATCGTGATCGCCACCGCCACCGCGTAGCTGGCCATGTGGGGCGTCTCGTGCTTGCGCTGGGTGCGCCCCAGGGCACTCGGCAGGATCCGCTCACGGCCGAGGGCATACACGTAGCGAGCCGAGGTGTTGAAGAAGGCCAGCTGGCACGCAAACGAGCTGGTGACGATCAGGAGCCGGAACGCATCGGTGAGCGAGACCCCCACATAGCGCCCGGTCAGCGGATAGAAGGCCGAGATCGTCTTGCCCTGGAACTGGGCGTTGACGCCCTGGGCGACGTGCCCCGTCCCCCAACCAATCGTGAACGCATAGCTGGCCAACGCATAAAGGACGCCGAGGGCCAAGAGCGTGCCGAACGTGGCGCGAGAGAAGATCTGCTTGGGCCGCCGGCTCTCCTCTGAGTAGTTGGGAGCCATCTCAAACCCCACCCAGGACCAGAACGCGCCGAACAGCGCCACGCCGGGCGCGGCCGCGCCGAACACCGTGATCGCGGCGTGGTTGTGAAACAGCTTGAGTGGGTTGAACGGAGCGGCCGTCAAGCCGTTCGCGCCGCCCTGGACGAGCACCGCGAGCGAGAAGATCACCAGCACGGTCACCTCGGCGACGAAGAACGCTCCCAGCACCCGCGCGGTGAGCTTGATGTCGAAGAACGCGAACAGGACGTTCGCCGCGACCGCCGCCAGCAGCCACACGAGCACCGGGATGTTTGCCCCCGTCCAGTCCGCGATCGTCGTCTTGGCGAAGTAGGCGAAGATGCCGACGATCGAGGCGGTCAGGATCGTGTACGAGAAGGTGATGACCGACGCGGTCCCGAGGCCGGCGATCTGCCCGAACCCATGCGAGACGAACGAGTAGAAGCCGCCGGCGCTGGTCACGCGCCGCGCCATCTCGACGTAGCCGACGGTGAACACGAGCAGCATCGCCAGGGCGACGATGAACGCGGCAGGCACCGCCCAGCCGGCGCCCGAGACGATCACAGGCACGTTGAACAGCATCGCCGTCATCGGCGCTGCGGCCGTGGCGATGCAGAAGAACAGCGCCGGCAACCCGAGCGAATCACGCTTGAGGACCGTGCTGGCCCGACCCTCCGCGCTCAGCACCTCAACTGACTGCCGCACCGGCGATGTCGTACTCATGCCATGCCTCCTGGTGAGTTGTGCCCGGCTCGAAACCCTATCATTTCGATCGACTTTCTTGGCATTGAATCGATAGATTTAGTTTTGATCTCATGACCACCTGTAGTCCCAGCACGTGAGCGAGCTGTCCGTGACACCAGCCCATAGCGAGTCGCTGCCGGAGTGGCTGAGGAGCAGCGAGGTGGCGGGCGTCACGATCGTGTGGGCGGACAACAACGGAATTCCTCGGTCGCGGACGGTGCCCGTCAATCACCTCATGGAGGTGGCGGCGCGAGGGGTCGGCGTGACCGCGCTGTTCGCGGTGTTCGACTCACACGACGGGATTACGTTCGCGCACGAAGGGCTCTCGACTCCGTCGGGAGACGTCCGACTGCTCCCGCTGCTCGACCGGCTGCGACCGCTCGCCGGCCAGCCCGCCTTCGCCTGGGTGCCCGGCCGCCAACTCGCGGCCGACGGCTCGGCGTGGCCCTACGACCAGCGCGCCGCCTTGGAGGCGCAGGTAAAGCGCGCCGCAGATCTGGGGCTAGAGATCCGGGCCGGATACGAGATCGAGTTCTTCGTCGGTCGCGATTCGGACGACCTTCAGCCGGCCCACCACGGGCCTGCCTACAGCCCGCACGCGCTCCTCGCGATCGACGGGTTCGCTGGGCAGCTGCTGCGCGACCTGACCGCCAACGGCCTTGAGATCGGTCAGCTGCACGCCGAGTACGGGCTGGCCCAAGTGGAGCTGAGCCTGGCGGCGACGGACCCGATCACCGCCGCCGACAACCAGCTGCTCGCACGCCAGACGATCCACGCGGCAGCACGCTCCCACGGATTACGCGCCAGCTTTGCGCCACTGGTCACGGCCGACGGAGTGGGAAACGGCTGGCACATCCACTCCTCGGTATGGCGCGGCGACGAGAATCTGCTCGCCGGAGATACGGATATCTCCTACCCTCGCCCCGGTCCAGAGGGAGCGAGCTACCTCGCCGGAATGCTGCGAGACCTGCCCGCTATCACGGCGGTAAGCGCGCCGAGCGTCCCCTCACGAGCGCGGCTGCGCCCAAGCTACTTCGCCGGCGCGTACACGTTCTGGGGGGTCGAGAATCGCGAAGCCCCGCTGCGCTACGTGCCGGCGTCCACGCTTTTGGGTTCATCGCACGCGAACGTCGAGCTCAAGCCCTCCGACGCGTCCGGCAATCCGTATCTAGCCCTCGCCGCCCTGATCGCGGCGGGACTCGCCGGCGTTGACGAGGGCCTTGCCCTGCCTGCTCCGGTCCAGCAGGATCCAGGCTCCTGGACGGAGGAGGAGCGCGACTCGGCCGGCATCGTGCCGCTGCCGACGACCCCCGAGCAGCAGGAGCAAGCGTTGCTCGGCGCCGAGCCCGTCAGGGCAGCTCTGGGCGAGCCGCTCCTCGGCGCGTTCCTGGCTGTCCGCCGCGCGGACGCAGCGTGGGCGGCGGAACGCACGCTCGACGAGATCATCGCAGCGCACCTTTGGCTTTACTGATCATCCGGGCGAGAGCGCGAACGGGCGATTCAGACGTGGACGCGACCGTGGTCGACCGCAAGCGGCTGCAGGCCCTCCTGACCTAGATTGCGTTCTAGGGATTAGTTTGGCTGTCAATCGGGGTTTTCAGCGTTTTCTTGTTTTGAGTTGTCCCCACTTTCTCTCAGATTGATGGACAGATTGATGGACACTTCGGGCGCGAAGGCGGCGTTGACGAGCGCGGCCTCGTTCGCCGCCGGCGCGTAGTCGGCGTAGATGAGCGTCGTCTTGTAGTCGCGGTGGCCCATCCACTCCTGCAGGGTGCGGATCGGCACCCCGGCCGCGGCCATCCGCGTCCCGAAGGTGTGGCGCAGATCGTGGAAGCGGATCTCGCGCACGCCCGCGCGCGCGAGAGCGGCCTTGAACCGCTTGAGCGTCCGGGAACGGTCGAGCGGCCTCCCGGTGTGCGGGTGGCCGAACACCAGATGCTCATCGCACTGGAACGCCGAGGCCTGGAAGAGCAGCTCGAGCTCGCGCGCCACCTGGTCGGCCAGCGGGATGCTCCGAGACGAGCGCTTTGATTTGGGGGTCCCGAACTGCCCGTGGACGTAGTTGCGCCGCACGCGCACCCGGTGCGCGAGCCAGTCGACGTCCATCCACCGCAGCGCGAACAGCTCACCCTGGCGCATTCCCGTCATCGCCGCGGTCAGATACAGCGCCCGGTCGACCCGGCCGAGCGCGTCGTCGAGCTCGCCGACGTCGAACTCGAGGCGGTAGAGATAGATCGCCGTCGACTCGGCCACGCCGAGCTCGGCCGCGATCGCCTTCCAACTCCTCCCACTGCGGTCCCTCAGCTCCTTGACCCGTCGCGAGCGCGCCTCGGTGCCCGGTTTTCGTTGACCGTGGGGTTTGACCGTCGCGGCCAGCAACGCGTCGAGCTCCGTCTGGTCAAGGAAGTGGATGTCCGGATCGGCCTCGGCAGACACCGGTTTCTCGGCCGTCCGACAGGGGTTGGCCACCACCCACCCCTGGCGCAGCGCGAACTCGAAGATGCCGTGCAGGAAGCCCAGGTAGTTACGTACGCTCTTGACCGACTGGCCGCGCTCCAGACACACCAGGACGAACTCCTCGACGTCGTCCTTGCCGATACGCCCGAGCGGCTTATCGCCAAAGTGAGGCGCGAGGTGAACCCGGAGATGCGTCCGGTACGCGACGAGCGTCGAGACCTTCCGGCCGCGCGTGGCGAGCTGGCGGACCAAGCGCTCGCCGGCCTCACCGACCGTGACTCGCTCCGCGACGGCTGGGAGAACGACCTCGCTCATCAGCCTGCGCAGCCGCGCCTCAGCCATCGTCCTGGTCAGCCCATCGCGCGAACCCGGGGCACGCACCGGCCCGAGCTTCCGGGTCACCAGCCGGTCGCGGACCCGCCACTGCCCATACCAGGCGTGCCGCTTCTCGAACACGCTACCGGTCCCGTAGCGCCGCTTGCTTTGCCTCCCCAGCCCGTTCTCAGATGGTCCGCCAGATGCCATCGAACCTTTATACGCCCAGCCGATCCTCCCGCGCCGGCGTCGGCGCGGAACTCGGATTTCCAGTCCCCGCTGTGTGCAGGAAAACCGAGCCCATCCCGGGCCGCGCCCGGCCCGAGATCTCCGATCCCCGCTCTGTCGGCGAGCCCCCACCCCGTTTCCCGTGCTGCGCGACCCCGCTGGCCTGGGCAGCCGTCCGCGCCGCCGACCAGCTCCCGAACACCTCCGTCACGACGCTCGCCGACGGCCACGCACCGGCGTCCAGGCGCCGGAGCGCCTCTCCACCCCGCCGCTGCGCGTGCGTCCGCGACCAGTCATAGGACGAGGGCAGCCGCCCGTAGCGGTCCCGCCACTGACGCATCGCCGCGAGTACCAGTTCGAGCGTCCAGCGCCGCTCGATCGCGCCCGGATGGCAGACCTTGCAGTACGCGTACGCGTCGCCCTTGCCGTTACGCGGCTGGGTGTAGGCGCCGCAGCCACGACAGACACCGACGTAGCGCGCCTTGACCGCCCGCGCCTTGTCCCCCGTCGGGTCATAGAAGTACGCCTTGATCGTTGCGGGTGAGCGGCCGAGGCGCTTGGCGATCTGCGCGACCGTAAGGTCTTCGGACTCGCGGTAGTGGTGCGCTAACGCGACCGCGCGGCGACGCTCGACCACGCGGTCAAATTGCCCCGCGGAAGCCTCGGATCCCACAACTTCGAGGTATTGCTCGAGTCGTCGCTTCCCCTGCTACGCGGCAAAGCGGGAGCTAAGGCTCAGTGTCCCCCTTCGTGGCATGAAACTACTTGACGGAGGCTCTGTCCGGTTCCGGCCGTAGGGTCGGGCGATCCGGCACAGGGGCTTTGTTGGGAGAACGCAGACGGGTAGGCCGTTTTTGGACGATGGGCTTCGAGCCCGGGCTATTCGTT
>DATBYI010000822.1:0-11054 GCA_036513815.1 Solirubrobacteraceae bacterium | reverse complement strand
ATCCGCATCAACGCCGACGAGCTGCTTCCCGGCGGCCTGGGCGAAGAGGACACCAAGGAGGTCCTCCGGTATCTGGTCAAGTCGCAGCTGATCGACTTCGTCGACCTCGACGTGTCGATGGAGCCTGAGCAGGTACACCTGATGACCACCGGCATGTTCGACCCGGTGATGCACAACGCCGACCGCGTCGCCCGCGTACGCGAAGGGGCGGCTCCGCTGCCCGTCCTTGCTACCCCGGGCCGGCTGACGAGCATCGCCGACGCCGAGCGCTTGATCGCCACCGGCGTGACCGACATGGTCGGCGCCGTGCGCGGGCTGATCGCCGAGCCCGAGCTCGTCAACAAGGCCCGCGACGGCCGCGAGGACGAGCGGCGCATCTGCGTGGCCGTCAACGCGTGCGTCAGCGGACTCTCGCCCGGCTGGGGCTGCGCGATCAATCCGGCCGCGGGGCGCGAGGAGCGCTTCAGCGATCGCCTCACCCGGCCGGCGAGCACCTCGCAGCGCGTGGTCGTCGTCGGCGGCGGCCCGGCGGGTCTCGAGGCCGCGCGGATCGCCGCGATGCGCGGCCACACGGTGACGGTGCTCGAGCGGAATCAGCGACTCGGCGGTGGCGTGGCCCTGTGGGCCGAGCTGCCGGGCCGCGGCGCGATGAAGTCGCTGGTCAACTTCCTCACCCGCCGGATGAGCGACCTCGGCGTCGACGTCCGCACCGACACCGACGCCACCGCCGAGACGGTGCTGGGACTCGAGCCCGACGTCGTCATGCTCGCGACGGGCTCGCGTTACCGCCCTGACGGCTCGAGCGGCTTCTCGCCCTCGCCGATCGAAGGCTGGGATCAGGACTTCGTGGTCGGACCCGAGAAGATCATCCGGGGCGAGGTCAAACCGACCGGCAAGGTGCTCGTGCTCGACGACGAGGGCCTGCACACGGCGATCGGCGTGGCCGAGATGCTCGCCAACGCAGGCGCGGACGTCGACTACGTCACCCGCCACGTGATGCTCGCGCCGAACCTGGAGATGGCGATTCAGTACGTGGGCGCCCGGGTTGCGCAGGCCGGCGTCAAGTTGAACACGCTGCACTACCTGAGGAGCATCGGCGACCACTCGGCGACCGTCTTCCACATCGGCAGTCAGCAGACCCAGACGATCGAGGGCCTGGAAACCGTGGTCCTGGCCACGATGCGCGAGCCCGTGGATGATCTGTACGAGCAGCTGACGGACAAGGTCGGCTACGTCTACCTGATCGGAGACGCGCTGGCCCCGAGGCTGCTCAAGGAGGCCACCTACGAGGGGAACCGCTTCGCTCGCGTGATCGGCGAGCCGGACGCGCCCGCCCGGATCGAGGACGTGCTGTTCGAGCCCGACCCGAACCTGATCCTGCCGGCGTCGAGCGCGCCCCCCGGCGCTGCCCTCGAGGAGGCGGTCACCCCGGTCAGCGCCTAGCTCCCGGGGACGACGATGGACATCCAGCGCCTCTACCTGGGCAGCATCGGCGGCCCCCTGAGCCCGGCCACACCGTTCAACGGGTACCTGGTGACTCACCCGGACGGCGGCATCCTGATCGATACCGGGTTCGGCACGACGATGGGCAACCCCGGGGACTCCCCGGCGGGCGAATTGGTGTTCGGCGAGATGCGTATGCCGTGGGTTCGCCGCACCACGATCGAAGCCCTGGCCGATCACGGACTCGAACCGGGGGACGTCAAGTACGTCATCAACACGCACCTGAACGATCACGCCGGGGACAACCACCTGTTCCCGGAGGCCACGTTCATCGTCCAGGAGCCCGAGTGGCAATGGCTCAAGGAGTCACCTAGCCGCGCGGCGTGGGATTTTCCGGGCGCGAAGGTCGAGTTGCTCTCCGGCGAGGATGCCGAGGTCCTGCCGGGGATCCGCTGCGTCTTCACGCCCGGCCACACCCCGGGGCACCAGAGCATCCTCGTCCAGGACGGTGAAGAGACGACGTTGTTCGTGGGTGACGCGGCGTACACGATCGACATCTGGAACGCGCCCCAGCAGATCGCCGAAACCCACCCCGCGTGGCAGATGCAGATCCAGATTCCCGAGGGCCGCGAGATCTGGCTCCAGTCCGTTGAGAAGCTCAAGCAACTCAAGCCGGACACGGTCCACTTCGCCCACGACTCCCAGATCCTGAGACCGTGACGGCCGAACTCACCGTGCAGCGTTCCCCGCGAGAACTAAAAGGACGATCGAGATGAGCAGACCACCTGCGCAACCCAAGCGCGACCAGGTTCCCGACGACGAGCGCGCGGCATACGACGCGGTGATCGCGCGGATGCGGAAGATGGCGGGGTTGCCGGAAGCGCCGCCGGAGGAGCACATGCCGGTCGGGACGTACTTCGGAGCGCTCCTCAACAGCCCGGCGATGTGTCAGATCGTCGCCCAGATGGGGACGTTCGTGCGCACGGCCGGCAACCGCGAGGGCACCTACTCCCACGCCGATCGCGAGTTCGTCGATCAGGTGCTCAGTGCCGACTGGAAGACCAACGTCGTCCAGGGCGTGCACATCGCCGACGCGATCGGCGTCGGCGTCCGCCTCGAGGCTATCGAAGCGCTGCGCTATCACCACGAGGAGGACCTGAACGACGACGAGCAGCTGCTGGCCAAGTACATCCGCCAGGTCGTCAGCGGCCAAGTCGACGACGAAACGCACGACGCCATGGAACGGCGCCTCGGTACCCGCGGGCTCGTCGAGTACACGGGATTCATCCTCTGGCTCCAGTGGACGATGCGCATGATGCAGGCGCTGGGAACCGAGGACCCCAGCGACGAGGAGATCGACAAGGTCCTCGACGAGCTCCGGGCCGGCACCGACCGCGGCCAGGATTTCGCCACCCGCCTGGCCTAGCGAGCCCACCTGAGGGCATCGCCCGATGAGGCGCCTGGACCAGTACGCGGCCGAGTACGAGTGCGCTCGCCTGCGGCGCGAGGACGGGATCCTCGAGGTGGTGCTGCACACCGACGGCGGATCGCTCGTTTGGGGTGAGGTGCCGCACCGTGAGCTGTCCGCACTGTGGACGGACATCGGTGATGACCCGGAGAACGAGGTGGTGATCCTCACGGGGGAGGGCGCGAGCTTCTGCCGGGAGATCGACGTCCGGAGCTGGAAGTCGCATCGGATCGCGACCGCTCGCGGCTGGGACAAGATCTACCGGGAGGGCACGAGGCTGCTCCAGCGCCTGCTCGAGATCGAGCAGCCCATCATCGCGGCGATCAACGGACCGGCGACGGTGCACGCGGAGCTCCCGGTCCTGGCCGACATCGTCCTCGCCTCGGACACAGCGTTTCTCCAGGACGCGGCGCACTACCGCCAGGGCAGCGTCCCCGGCGACGGGTCGCACGTCGTCTGGCCCTACCTGCTGGGCTTCAACCGAGGGCGCTATTTCCTCATGATGGCCGAGAAGATCGACGCTTTGGAGGCCCGGCGCCTGGGCGTCGTCGCGGAGGTGCATCCCCCGGACCGTCTGCTCGGCCGCGCGTGGGAAATCGCCGGCGAGCTGCGCAAGCTGCCGACGCACGCTCGCCGGTACACCCGGATCGCGCTGCGCGAGCCGCTGCGGCGGCGCCTACTCGCGGATCTGAGCCACGGACTGCTGCTCGAAGGCGCTGCGATGGCCGCCGCCGTCGAAGCCCGTACCGACCGGTAGTTTGGCGATTCGTGCCGTTTGCCTTGACAGTTCAAATCAGTGTGTCGATAATTCTGACATCGTGACCGCCAACTAGACAGAGAGTCCGAGAACGTGGTCGGAGAGGGCATCGAACGGAGGAACGCGTGAAATTCGGCATCAACAACATCACCTCAGTGCGCGCTGCCGGCGACCCGGCGGAGGTGCTCGGCAAATGGGTGGACATGGCCGTCGAGGCCGAGGAGCTCGGTTATTGGGGCTGGTGGACGACAGAGCACCATTTCGGCAGTGACCGGGCATATCGACCCTACGGCGTTTCCGAGACGGAGTTCCCGACCACGGATTACGACATGGCGTCCTGCCCGCTCACGCTGCTCACCTGGGTCGCGGCGAAGACGACCAAGCTCCGATTGGGCACGGCCGTCGTGATCCTCCACTGGGACCACCCCGTTCGCGTGGCCGAGCGCGCCGTGCTGCTCGACACCCTCAGTGGCGGTCGCCTCGAGCTCGGCGTCGGCCGCGGCGCCGGGTTCCGCGAGGTCGAGCTCTACAAGGTGCCCAAGGACAACGACGTGAGCAACCGTAAGTTCAAGGAGGCGATCTCGATCATCCGCGGGCTGTGGACGGGCGAACCGTTCCAGCACACCGGCGAGTTCTGGGAGACGCCCGAGTTGATCCTAGCCCCGAAGCCGAGCCGGCCGCTCCCGCTGTTCATCGGCTCGGCCAGCGACGAGAGTGCGATCTGGGCGGCCGGGCAGGGCCTCCCGTACATGACGATCACGTGGCCGCTGACCGGCATGGACAAGTACAAGGCGAAGTGGCAGGCGTACCAGGACGCCTCGGCGGAGGCCGGCTTTGAGGTCACTGCCAACGAGAACCCGCACGTCCTTTACATGTACTGCGGCGAGAGCGACGAGGAAGCCGCGGAGACCGCCTACAAGTACATGACCCAGTTCCAGTACATCACCGAGTCTCACTACGAGTTCGCGCGGCAGATGTCAAAGCAGCAGGCCGACAAGTGGCTCGGTCAGGAGCGGGCGATGCTTCAGAGCGTCGACACGCTCGCGCGCTACCCGGTCGAGCAGCAGATCGTCGGCAGCGTCGAGACGTGCATCGAGCGAGTCCGGATGTACCAGCAGGAGCTCGGCGTTCGCTACATCGTGCTCAACATGGGCTACGGCATGATGCCCCACGAGAAGTCAGTCGCGTCGATGCGCCGGTTCGCCGAGGGCGTCATGCCGCACTTCAGCGAGGACGCGGAGCCGGTCGAGGTGGCGGCGTAATGAGCGAGCTGCGCTTCGACGGACGGGTGGCGATCGTCACCGGCGCCGGGGGCCGGCCGAGCCTCGGCCGCTCCTACGCCCACCTGCTGGCGGCTCGCGGGGCCAAGGTCGTCGTCAACGACCTCGGGGTCGGGCCGGACGGACGAGGGGTCGTGCGAGCCGACGCCGAGGCGGTCGCGCAGGAGATTCGCGACGCCGGTGGTGAGGCGATCGCCGACACCAACAGCGTCGCCGAGGAGGACACCGCGCGGGCGGTCGTGCAGACGGCGCTCGACGCCTGGGGTCAGGTCGACATCCTCGTCAACAACGCCGGGGTGGCGATCCTGGCCGAGTTCGACGAGATCTCGTCGGCCGACATCGAGAAGGTGATCCAGGTCCACGTGTTCGGAAACATCTGGATGTCCCGCGCCGTCTGGCCGCACATGAAGGAGCGGGGCTACGGGCGGATCGTGAGTGCCTCCTCCGGCGCGTTTCTCGGCCTCCGCTACGTGACGATTTACGGCACGGCCAAGGGCGCGATCATGTCGCTCATGCGCGGCCTGGCGGTCGAGGGTCGCGAGCACGGGATCAAGACCAACGCGATCGGCCCGGCCGCGCTAACGATCGCGCTCCAGACGCTGTCGAAGGAGGAGGTCAGCCAGTACGCGCCCCCCGCCGAGCTCGTCGCGCCGACCGTCGCCTTCCTGTGCCACGAGGACTGCCCGCATACCGGCGGCTACTTCGAATCGGGGGGTGGTCGCACGACCATGCGACGGTTCGCCGAAACTCAGGGTTACACGAACCCCGAGCTCACGCTCGAGGACGTGCGCGACAACTTCGATCAGATCATGAGTACGGAGGACATCACGCTCGTGCCCGAACCGGCTGACAATCCGATGGCCGACGTCATCGATCCGAAGCCGTACGTGCCCGCCTGAGTTCCCAGGCCGCTCGGGCGGCCGTCCGGCGCTGGCACCCGAGCAACGCGAGCGCGAACGGGAGCACGAGCACGGCCAGTCCGACCGCGGCCCATAGCGTGCGGTCGTAGGCCATGGCCACGTGCGCGGGCGATGCCTGCGTGCCAGAGCCCAGCTGGTTACTCAAAAGCACGGCGATCGCCGTCGTCGCGAGCGATGAGCCGATGCGCTGCACGACGTTCGACTGCGCCGATCCGTCGGGAAGCTGACGGCGCTCGAGCTCGGACAGCGCAGCGGCGATGAGCGGGATCATCGCCAGGCCGATCCCGAACCCTCGCCCGACCAGCACCACCACGGCCTCGATGTGCGAGGTCATCTGGTCGAACGAGGGCAGCACAAGGGTGAAGGCGATCATGATCACCGCCCCGCAGCTGGCCAGTACTCCCGCCTGGACGCGATGCCCGAGGATTCCGCCGAGCCGGATCGAGGCGGCCGCCCCGATCGCCTGCGCCGCGAACAATGCCCCGGCGCCCTCCGCACTCGCGTGCTGGACCTGCTGGAAGAACAGGGGCATGACGAGATACGGCCCAAACACCGCGGCGCTGAACATGAACATCGCGGCGGTGGCCGTCGCGTAGGTCCGATTGGCGAACAGCCGCAGGTCGAGCAGAGGGCCCTTCACGCGTAGGGCGTGCCAGATGAAGAAGGCGATCAGGATCAGGCTGATGAGGAGCAGTCCGCCACCGCGAAACGAGGCGATCGGTGCGCCCTCGCCCAGCTCGGCCGTTGCGTAGGTGAATGCCGGCAGCCCGAGCCCCATCGCGATCAGTCCCACGACGTCCGGGCCCCCGGTGGCCTCAGGTTGGTCCGCGGGCAGCCGCAGCCACGCGAGCACGAGGCCCACCACGCCGATCGGCAAGTTGACGAGGAAGATCCAGCGCCAGGAGAAGTGGTCGAGGATGAAGCCGCCCATGATCGGGCCGAGCACCGGGGCCAGGACCGATACCGAGCCGATGATCGACAGCGTGCGAGCCATCCGGCGTGGCCCCGCCTCCCGCGCGATGATCGTCTGGGCAATTGGGAACAACGCTCCCCCACCGATTCCCTGGATCGCCCGGAACGCGACCAGCGAGCCGAGCGACCACGCCAGTCCACACAGGGCCGAGCCCATGGTGAACACGAGCAAGCAGGCGAGGTAGGCGCGCCGCGCCGAGAACCGCCGGGACGCCCACCCCGTCAACGGCACCGCGGCCGCCAGTGCGAGCAGGTAACTCGTGATCACCCACTGGGTCGAAGCGACCGAGCTGTGGAGACGGACGCCAAGCCGGTCGATGGCCACGTTCACAACCGTCATGTCGAGGACCGAGAGAAAGATGCCGATCACGATCACCCCTAGCAGCCGGCGAAGCGGGGCATCGAGGCGGGGTGGCTGAGGCGCGGTCATGGATGGAAGTCCGGGTCGATCACGCGTGACGGTCCGCGCGGGTTAACCCGCGCGGACCGCTCGCCTGCCTCCTTGCCTTCAGGACTGCGTCAGAACTGACCGGCCAGCGCCTGCTGGGCGCTCACCGGGTGAGAGGTCAGGAGCTTGACGCTTGCCCCGCCATTCGAGTACGTCCAGATGTAGTAGTAGGGATTGGAGATGCGAACCTCTCCCTTGGGGCCGGGAGCGTTCGGCGTCCACGGGGGGATGACGCCACCCATATTGATGTTCTTCGCCGTTTGGAAGGCCTTCATCACGGTGGCCGCGCTCATGTTGTCGGCGCTGAGCTGACCGGTTTTGACCAGTTGCTGAAGGGCATACAACCCGAGCCAACCCGAGAAACCCACAAAGCTCGTCTGCAAGGGGGTTGCGTACGTGTCGTGGGTCGCCTGGTAGTAACTGTTCACCTCAGAAAGGAACCGGCTGACGACTGGGTTAGACGTCTCCTGGAGCGGGAGCAGGTTGCCGAACGCCATGATGTTGTTGATGTTCGAAACCTCGCCGGTGGCCGTGGCGGCCGCAGCCGAGGACGGCCCACCCGCGGTCGCCCACTTGACGGTCGGCGCGAGCTTGCCGACGAGCGCCACCGCCTGATACTCCTGTGGAATGCCGAGGAAGCTCTGGATCACCTGAGGATGGTCCTTCAGTGCCGACTGCACGTACGGCGACATGTCCGGCACCGTCGTCGGCACGAGCGTCCTTGAGAGCCACGGCTTGTGGAGCGCGGCTGACGCGCCGCTGACGATGTCGTAGAGCTGCAGCGCGGTGGCGTTGTCGGCGCCCAGCATCGCCGTGCTCAGCCCATGGTGGGCCAGGTAGCCCGCCATCACGACGTAGCCCGGAGCCGTCGAGGTGAGCAGAAACATGTTGGGCGAGTTCAGCTCGGTCCCGGTGAAGACGTTGAGGCCAACCTCCGGGATGCCCGCCTTGTTCATGATCGTGGCCAGCTGCGCGCCGTTGAGAAGGTTGCCACCGGCCAGCATCACGACGTGATCGGAGACCATCTTCTGGGCGCAGGTGATGGTCTGGTTCGGGTCGTTCTTGTCGTTGCAGTAATCGAGCTTGAGCGGATGCCCTCCCAGCCCTCCCTGCGCATTGATGGCGCGGATGAATGCCTCATCGTCGGCGGCCACCGCCTGGGTGTCGAACACGGGGCTGCCGGCGCCGGGCGTGACGAGCCCGATGAGGATCGTCGACTTGCTCGCCGACGTGGTCGCCGCGGCGTTGCTGGCGGTACTGGTGCTGCTGGCGCCGCCACTGCTGCTGCTCGAGCTGCTGCCGCAGGCAGCCAAGGAAAGCGCAGCCACGACCGCCAGTAGCCGAGCTACTGTCTTGGGTCCCATCCCTCTCCCTCGCGACTCGTGATCGGCCACGTCACGCCGGGAGACGTGCTGACCAATCGCTTGTTTGATTCCGCACGCGGGAACATACCGCCGCGCACGGCGGATCGCAAGACCGGGCGAGGTTAAGATCGCGCCGCGCGCGGCAAGCCACGGGCTCGCTTGAACGCGGACCAGCGGGCGAGCACTTACGCGGTGGCGGCGGCCCTTACGCGGTGGCGGCGGCCTCGGTCAACTCGACGGGGAACTGGGGCATGACCTCCTCGGCGAAGCGCTGCAGGGACGCCATGTGGAGATCGAAGGGCATGCACGAGTACCCCATGTTGAGGACCAGGTAGTTCGCGCCCACGAAGTCCTGGTACATGCGGACACGCTCCGCGCACGTCTCCGGACTACCGACGATGTGGTACTCGATGGGAAGGACGGCGAGGCTCTTCATTCTCGCGGCGACGTCTTGGCTCATCGCGGCGGTGCCCGAATGTTCCGCGTGCTGCCCGGCGACCGCGACGTTCTCTTCGTGTGGGCGGGCGAGCTCGTAGTGCTGCTCGTTGATGTACTGGAACTGAGTCATGTAGTGCTCGCAGACCTCCGCGGCCTCCTCATCGGTCTCCCCGCAGTACATGAACAGGAAGTGCGGGCACAGGTGCCTGGACACGTCGAAGCCGGCCTTCTCGCCCGCGGCCAGATAGGCCTCCCGCTTGCGCCGATAGCTCTCGACGTCAACGAGCGGCCAAGTGATCGTCGCGTAGGGAAAGTCGTTCTCCGCCGCCCAGATGGCGCTCTTATCCGATGAGGAGCCGATGATCAGGGGCAGCTCGCGCTCGGGCTGGGGGGTGATGGCGAGTCGCGGCACCTTGTAGAACTCGCCGTCGTATTCGAAGAACTCGCCCGTCCACGCAGCGCGGATGATGTCGACCGCCTCGTAGTAACGCCGCTCGTTCGCGCCGGGATCCGAGGGGACTCCGAAGACCTGGGCCTCGCGGAAGCCCAATCCCCGTCCCACGCCGAACTCGAGCCGGCCATGGCTGAGCGCATCCAGTAGCGCGGCCGACTCCGCCGACCGGACCGGATGATCCCAGTGGAGGATCGCGACGGCCGTGGCCACGCGGAGCCGCTGCGTATTCGCCGCCGCCCAACTGAGGAGAACCCACGGATCCGAGGCCATGTCGTAGTCCGTGTTGGGATACACGTCCTGGGAGACTCCGAACGGACGGTAGGCAGGATCGCTGGCGAAGTGGTGCTCGGTGGTCCAGATCGATCGATAACCGAATTTCTCCGCCGCCACGGCGGTCTGGATGTAGCGGCCGAGAGCTTCGCTCGGAGGCTCCCCCGTGCGGTTCGAGTTGATCATGTTGATCCCGAAGTGCATCGCTCCTCTACGCACCCTTCGTTTCGTTTGACCGGTTGTCGAGCCGTCCGCCAGCGGGCGGATGTGCGATCTTACCAACCAACCGCTTGGTCGTGCAAGACTGCTTGGCCGCCCGCCGTCACAAGCTGCCGCGCCGCGACCGACCCGCGTGCGACTTGCGCTCGGACGCGAGGTCCCTTAATACTTTGCCAACCAAGCGATTGGTATAGAATCGCCCCGGGCTAACCAGCGGAGCCGGCGGATGAGCCGGGCAAAGTCTTCGAGGAGAGATGCGATATGAGAGGGAAGCTTCAGGCTGCCTTGCTGGCAGGAATCGCCGCCGTGGCGATCGCAGCATGCGGCAGCAGCAGTAGCAGTAGCAGCACGAGCGCCAGTGGCGGCGGCGGCGCCACGAACGCCGCGGCGAGCACTGGTTCCGCGACCAAGTCGCCGATCCTCATCGGCCAGGTCGTCTCGGGCGCGGGCAGCCCGGTGTTCTCCGAGCCTCAGGACGTCTCAGCCGTCAGCGCGCGCATCCGGGCCATCAACGCCGCGGGTGGACTGGATGGTCACCCGCTCAAGCTCGACTACTGCAACGACAAGAACGATCCGAACACGACGATCTCGTGTGCCCAGAAGATGATCTCCGATCACGTGGTCATGCTCGACGGTGGCGGCGACCTCACGGGCGCGCAGTTGGTGACGATCATGAACAAGGCGGGGATTCCCGAGGTGGGCTTCGACGCCTACACCGGGGCCGAGCTGAACTCGCCGAACATGTTCCTGCTCACCTCGACCGCGCCGGGGTACGTCGTCGCCATGGGCTATCTGGCCGCGCATCACTACAAGGTCTCGATGATCGGCGCCGACAACGCCACTGCGCTCCAGCTGTACGCCGGCCTCGGGGCTGCCACCGCGTCGCTCAAGAACCCGTGGATCTCAAAGACCCTCGTGCCCACGACGGTCCCCGATCTTTCACCGTACGTGCAGTCGGCGGTGAAGGGCAACCCGACGGCGGTTCAAAGCTTCCTCGGAATCCCCGCCGACTACCAGGCCA
>DATBYI010000821.1:0-2081 GCA_036513815.1 Solirubrobacteraceae bacterium | reverse complement strand
GATCGTTTCCGCCACCTCGACCAGGCCGTGGCGCTGGAGGCGCTCGATCGTCTGGTACAGGCTGGCCCGGGAGCGGACGTTGACGATCCGGTCCTTGCCCTCCGCCTCGAACAGCTTCTGCATCCGATACACGTGCATCGGCTGCTGGTAGAGCTGCCACAGGACGAGGAGGCCCAGGGCTGACCGCTGCGGGCGGCTCGATAGCGTGACCGTCACGCCAGGAGCGTACTAGTAATTCAATAACTAGTCAAGACGTTGCTACCCGTTGGCCCGCCGCCGAGGGCGCCGCTGAGGGCGCCGCTGAGGGCGCCGCTGAGGGCGCCGCCGACCCTAGTCGTAGAGCACGAGCCCGCGGATATTGCGGTGCTGACGCATGTCCTCGTAGCCCTCGTTGACCTGCTCGAGCGTGTACGTGCGCGTCACCAGCTCATCCAGCAGGATCTTGCCGTCGCGGTACAGCGACAGCATCTTCGGGATGTCCGCGCGCGGGTTGGCGTGACCGAACAGGCAGCCGATGATCTGCTTCTCGTACACGATCAGCTCGAAGATCGGCAGCTCCACCTGGGTGTCGGTCATCTTGGACAGAGAGGTGATGGCGACCTTGCCGCTCTTACCGACGAGCGACGCGGCCTGGCCGATGATCTTGCCTGTGGTGACGTCGACCGTGATCAGCGCGGAGTTGGCCAGCTCGCCCGACGTCATCTCGGCGATCGGCTCGAGCGCCTCTTCCGCGGAGGCGAACGTGTGCGTTGCACCGAACTTGCCGGCCATCTCGCGGTTGAAGGGCGACGGATCGATGGCGATGATCCGGCTTGCCCCGGCCACGCGGGCTCCCTGCACCGCGTTCGCGCCGACGCCGCCGATGCCGAGCACCACGACCGTGTCGCCGGCGCCAACCTTGGCGCCATAGACGGCGGTCCCGAAGCCGGTCGTGACGCCGCAACCGACCAGTGCCGCCTTGTCGAGCGGGATGTCGTCGTCGATCTTGACCACCGAGTTCTCGTTGACGACGGTGTACGGAGCGAACGTCCCGAGCATGCACATGAGGCGTGCATCCTGGCCGCGAACGTGGTGACGGCTCGTGCCGTCTTGCTGCAAGCCGACCTGAACGCCGGCCCCGAGGTCGCACAGGTTCGTGCGACCGATGACGCACGAGTGGCAGCGTCCGCAGCTGGGGATCCAGCTCAGCACCACGTGGTCACCCTCGGCGACCGAGTGCACCTCCGGCCCGACCGCCTCGACGATGCCGGCGCCCTCGTGGCCGCCGATCGCAGGTAGCGATTCCATCGGGAGGTCGCCGACCCGGACGTGCTCATCCGAGTGGCACAGACCCGAGGCGGCCAGGCGCACGAGCACCTCGCCGGCCTTGGGGTCGTCGAGCGTCAGCTCGTCGATCTCCCATTCGCCACCGTATTCCCACAGAGCTGCCGTTTGCGTCTTCATCTCTCTCCGTGCCTCCGTCGTGGTTCTAATCAGGCGCGCGCGACATCATCCACGATCGCGCGCGACGGGGGCAACCAGGGCGACTTCGCTCAGGCGGCGAAGGCCGGCCACAGCTCGTCGACGATGTGCTCGCTCCAGCCTTTCTTGGGCTGGCCCTCGGCGAGACGGTGATAGAGAAACGCGCCCATGAGCGCGTGGACGGCGACGTCGGTGTCGAGGTCCTGGCGCACCTCACCCCGCTCCTTGCCCCGCTCGAGCGCGGTCGCGATGTCGCCGACGCGCGGGTGGAGCATGCTGCGGCGGAAGTTCTCGAGCAGCTCGGGGTGCTTACGACTCTCGACCAGCAGGGTCCCGGCGAGCTCGACCGCGAACCGCCGGCGTGCGAACTCGAGGTGGGCGATCAGGTCTCCGCGGGTGCTGCCGGTGTCGATCGGCTCCACGCGGGCGGCCTTGTCGGCGAGCACCGCGGCGACCAGCTCTGACTTGTCCCGGTAGCGGCGGTAGATGGCCGGACGGCCGACGCGCGCCTCCTCGGCGACGCGGGCGATCGACATCCGCGCGTAGCCCTCTTCGAGCAGGAGCCTCCAGGCCGTGTCGAGGATCGCGGCATCGACGTTCTCGTCGAGCGGTCGCCCCGC
>DATBYI010000820.1:0-8751 GCA_036513815.1 Solirubrobacteraceae bacterium | reverse complement strand
GGACACAGATCCACTGTTCAGCCGAGTCTTCGGCCCCGGCGCAGGACTACAGTGGCAAACCACCACGCTGCCGTCCACTCGTATTAACGCTTCATAAACATAGGTGACTCCGAGTGGTAGACACGGCCCAGTCGCGGTGCCCGCGACGCCGTTTTCGGGGGGTGGCCTGGCGACGTGGCCGGCGCGCTCGCCGAGGAGCGCCGACGCGTCCGTGACGCGGGGCCTTCCCTCGACGCCGGCGTGCGAGCAACGACGCCTTCTCGGCGATGGGCCCATCGCCAGCGCCGGCCGCTCTGTTCGGGGAATTCGTCGCAAGGGTTCGAGTCTCGACGACCCCTGCCCGCAGGATTTGGCCGCAGTACGTCCAAAAGGCCATGGGCACGAGGCCGCAGGACGCTAACACTCCGGCACCTAGGGCGTCAAGACGCGGACCTTTACCGCTTTTTAGACCTGTAACGGGCAAAAAGCCTGGTCCGTCGGTTACGCTCCCGCCGTGGCTCGCACCGCCAACCCGGAAATGGCGCCCAGCACCGCGCACGCGCTGCTCCGCGCCCATCTGCTCAGGACGATCCGGGCGGAAGCGCCGGTCAGCCGGTCGGAGCTCTCCCGCGTGATCGGGCTTCCGCGCAGCACGACGACCGCGCTGGTGGCCGAACTCCTGCGCGAAGGCGTGATCACCGAGGCACCCGGACGCGGCGGCGGCGCTGGCTCGGGGAGCGGCCGTCCGGCGACGCTCCTGTCGCTGCGCCGGCCCGAGGGCCTGGTGGCCGGATTCGACTTCGGGCACCGTCACCTGCGCGTCGCCGTGGCGAGCGGGGAGGGACACATCCTGGCCGAGGAGAGCATCCAGCTGGACGTCGACCGACGGGCCGAGGCCGCGCTCGACTGCGCCCATCAGCTCCTGAACACGGTCATTGCTCGCGCGGGCGTTTCTATGTCCGAAATCCGCGCCGCCGCGGCCGGCATACCGGCCCCGCTCAACAGCCAGACCGGCCGCGTCGGCTCACCGACCATCCTGGCCAGTTGGGTCGATCTCGATCCCGTGGTGGAGCTGCGCCGCCGCACGGGGCTGGACGTGACCCTCGGCAACGACGCCGCCTTCGGCGCGCTGGGCGAGATGAGCTACGGCGCCGCCCGTGACTTCTCCGACTTCATCTACGTCAAGGCCTCGCACGGCATCGGCGCCGCGCTAGTCCTGGGCGGCGAGCTGTATCGCGGCTCGCACGGTATGGCCGGCGAGATCGGCCACACCCAGATCGATCCGAGCGGCGCCTGGTGCCGGTGCGGCAACCGCGGATGCCTCGAGGCCACCGTCTCGATCGACGTCGTGCGCCGCCAGCTCGAGCCGCTCGGCCTCGACCCGCTGAACCCCGAGGACATGGAGCATCCGGTGGCGACCAAGGTGCTGGCCCAATCGGGCCGCACGGTCGGCGTCGTGATCGCCAACCTCTGCAACACGCTGAACCCCGAGGCGGTCATCCTCGGCGGCGATCTCGCCTCCACCGGGCCGGACTTCACCGCCGGCGTGCGCGATTCGGTCCGCCACCTCGCCCAGCCGGGGCCGGCCGTCGACACCGCGGTGTTCGCCACCAGCCTCCAGAATCGGGCGGAGCTACTCGGCGCGGTGGCGTGCGCGGTGGCGACACCGTTCGCGGCGCTGCCGTCGTAGGCGAGCCGGGTTTCCGAGTTATTCGCCGCGGGGCGTGAGGTCCATGTCGCCGGACTCGAACACGACGTCGACCGGCTCGAGCAGCACCCGCCGCGGCCCTTCCTCGACGGCGCCGGCGACGCCGGCGGACAGACCGAGGCGGGTCGCGATCTGCACGACCTCGGCACCCGCGCCGGCGGCGCAGTAGACCGCGAACCCGCACCCCATGTTGAACGTCGAGTAGGCCTCGGCTGGCGACATGCCGGACTGGTCGACCAGGAACTCGAGCACCTCGGGCACCGCGGGGAGCCACGTGATCCGGTAGGTCAGCTCGCGGCGCGGGCGCATCAGTTTGAGTAGCCCGTGTCCCGTGATGTGGCTCAGGTAGTGCACGTCGGCCTGGCCCGCCAGCAGCGCCCGCACGAGGCCGGTGTAGATCAGACTGCGGTCGAGCAGCGCCTCTCCGAACGTCCGCCCGCTCGGCAGCGCGGTCCGATAGCGCTCGGGAAGGCGATCGGCCACCGCGCGCGCCAGCGAGGCACCGTTGGCGTGTAGGCCGCTGCTCGCGACGAGCACGATCTCGTCGCCCGGCGCGAGGTGCCTGCCGAGAATCGGGCGGCGGCCATCGGGCACGAGGCCGACGGCGCTTCCGGCCAGCTCGATGTCGTGCGGCGCGACCAGCCCGGGCAGCGACGGAGACTCGCCGCCGCCCCAGGTCGCGCCCGCGTCCGCGCATGCCTCGCGCCACCCGGCGAGCAGGGCCTCGTGGCGGTCCCGGCTGTCGTACCAGTCCGAGGACCCGGTGGCGAAGTAGGCGTTGACGACGAGCGGAAGCGCGCCGACGCAGCACAGGTCGTTGACGATCGCCGCCACCGTGTCGTAGGCCACGTTGCCGAAGCCCGAGGCGCCGCCGCCGGGCGCCGCCGACTCGATCCCACTTCCCCGGAGCTCTTCGTCGACCTGGCGGGCGATGATCGACTTGGTCCCGAGCCCCTCGACGACGAAGCCGAGCGTCCGGCCGCCGGCCTCGAACACGAAGGCGGGCTCGCCGCGCGACTCGTCGAGCGCCTGTCCCCCGGCCGCGCGTAGCAACTCCGAGGTCGCGAGCGCCTCGGTCAGGGCACTCCGTTTGCCGGCATCCAGCGCCTCGTAGTCGACGCCGGCTGAGCGGTATGCGTCGCTCACGCGCTGGCGCTCAATCGAGCGGCCACTCGTGGACCGGCTGATTCGAGTGCATGTGCCCGCGGTAGCGCCGCGTCATCTCACGCAGCGCGTCGGCGCGGTCGAGCCCGTTCTGCTCGTACAGACGGTGGAACACCTGGCTCTGCCACGCGGCGCCGTTACGCAGCGTCACGCACCGGCGCTCGATGATCTCGAGCAACCGGTCGGCGTCGGACGAGGCGAGCCCCCAGCGCTCAAGCCCCTCGTGGGCGAGCGGCAGCAGCCGGCGGACGACTAGCTCGGCGGCCGGAACCTCTCCCAGTCCGGGCCAGTAGAGCCGCGCGTCGATCCCCCCGCGCGCACCGGCGTGGAAGTTCTCCTCGGCGGCCGAGAAGGACATCTGGGACCACAGCGGCCGCTCGTCCTCGGCCAGCACGCGGATCAGGCCGTAGTAGAAGGCGGCGTTGGCCATGATGTCGACGACCGTCGGGCCGGCGGGCAAAACGCGGTTCTCGACGCGGAGGTGGGGCTGCTCGCGCACGACGTCGTAGATCGGCCGGTTCCAGCGGTAGATCGTCCCGTTGTGGAGCCGTAGCTCGCCCAGTCGCGGGACATCGCCGCGCTCGAGGGTCTCGAGCGGATCCTCGTCGTCGGTTACCGGGAGCAGCGACGGGAAATACCGGACGTTCTCCTCGAACAGGTCGAAGATCGAGTTGATCCAGCGCTCGCCGAACCACACTCGCGGGCGCACGCCCTGGATCTTGAGCTCCTCCGGTCGCGTGTCGGTCGCTTGCTCGAACACCGCGATCCGGGTCTCGCGCCACAGCTCCTTGCCGCAGAAGAACGGCGAGTTGGCCGCCACCGCGACCTGGATGCCGGCGATTGCCTGCGCCGCGTTCCAGTACGACGCGAACGCTTCGGGATCGACCTGCTGATGCAGCTGGACGCTCGTGCACGCGGCTTCCGGCGCGATCGTGTCGGCGTGGATGAACAGCCGCTCGACGCCGGCGATCGAGATCTCGAGATCCTCGCCCCGCGCCGCGAACACCTGCTCGTTGAGCAGCGCGTAGCGCGGGTTGGCGCTGAACACCTCGGCGCGCAGCTGCTGCGGGCCGATCGTGGGCAGGATCCCGATGATCATCATGTGCGCGCCCACGGTGCGAGCGCGCTCCTCGGCGTCGTTGAGGCTCGCGCGGGCGTCACGTTCGAGCTCCGAGAAGACATCGCCCTCGAGCAGCCGCGGCGGGACGTTGATCTCGACGTTGAACTGGCCGAGCTCGGTCTGGAAGCTGGGGTCGGCGATGGCCTCGAGCGCGGCGGCGTTGACCATCGCGGGCTCGCCGGCGTCGTCGGTCAGGTTGAGCTCGATCTCCATCCCGAACGAGCGCCGCTCAGGATGAAAGCGCGCTTCCGAGAGCATCCGGGCGAAGACGTCGAGGCACGCCCGGACCTTGTACCGGTAGCGCTGACGGTCCTCGCGGCTGAAGGTCCTGGCGGCGACCTGCTGGCCCACACCCACAGTATCCCGGGATCGCGCCGCGGGGTAAACCTGCCGCGCGGCTAGGCGTGCATGAACAGCCGGCCGCGCAGCTGCTCTTCGCTCTGGGGATTTAGCTCCCAGAGCGGCTTGACCTGGCGGCGAATGTCGTCCGGAAGCCGATCTACGCCCTCGTGGTCGATCTCGATCAGGTTGCCGGCCGGGTCGCGCAGGTAGAGCTGGACGACGTCCCCCGGCAGCTCGACGAGATGGCTCCGGAACGAGTCGCGATCGAACGCGCCGCGCCGCTCGGCGGCCCGGTAGACGGGCTCGAGGTCTTCGACTGTGATTCCGAAGTGGTGGTGGCTCGTCGGCTGAAGGTCGCGCTCGAACAGGTGCAATTGGGTGCCCCCCAGCGCGAGCCATTGCACCGGCAGGCCGAAATTCGGCGTCGGGATCAGCTCGGCGCCGAGCAGCTCGACGTAGAAGTCGACCGACTCGTTCAGGTCGCTTGCGTTGACGCTGACGTGGTTGATGCGGCTGCTCATGGGTGTGACGAAGATACAGCGGACATCGCGTAGGCTGGCGCCGTGCCGCGCGCTCCGTCCCCGTCGACCCTGAGCCTGCGCGTCCAGCAATGGGGAGCGATGGCGCTCGACGCGCTGCCGGCGCGGCTCCAGGTGCGGCTGTCCGGCAAACCGCCCGTGCAGGTCGATGGCGACACGCTGGCGCCGGAGGTTCAGCTCGGGCTGGCCGTGCTCGAGCGCCGGCATGAGACGTCACCGGAGACGCTGCCGCCGGCCCAGGCCCGGGAGGCCCGCCGGCGTCTGGCCGCGGTGTACGCCGGCAAGCCGGCCGAAGTGGGCTCCGTGCGCGATCTTGACCTCGAGCTTGCGCTTGGCGACGGCCCCGCGGGCCTGCGAGCGCGCCATTACGCGCCGGCCGAGCTCGGCGGCCCGCACCCCCTGCTCGTCTACTACCACGGCGGCGGGTTCACCTACGGCGACCTCGACACGCACGACGGCGTCTGCCGCCTACTCTGCCGCCACGGCGGCGCTCACGTGCTGGCGGTCGACTACCGGCTCGCGCCCGAGCACCCATTCCCGGCCGCGGTCGAGGACGCGCGCGGCGCGTTCGCCTGGGCGTGCGCGAACGCCGGCGCGCTCGGCGCCGACCCTCGGCGGGTGGGCGTCGGTGGCGACAGCGCGGGCGGTAACCTGGCCGCGGTGGTGGCGCAGCTCGCCGCGCGGGACGGCGGCCCGGCGCCGGTCCTTCAGCTGCTCATCTATCCCGCCGTCGACTTCACCCGCCGGCGCCGCTCACGCGAGCTCTTCGGCGAGGGGTTCCTGCTCAGCAACGACGAGATGGACTGGTTCGAGACCAACTACCTCGGGACGGAGCGGACGCACGTCCGCGATCCCCGCGCCTCGCCGCTGCTCGCGGGCGATCTGTCGGGCCTGGCGCCGGCCTTCGTCGTGACCGCGGCGTTCGACCCGCTGCGCGACGAGGGCGAGGAGTACGCGGCAGTCCTGCGCGCAGCCGGGACCGCTGCGACGGTGCGGCGCTTCCCCGGCTTCATTCATGCCTTCATCGCAGCGGCGGGGGTGAGCCGCCCGGCGCGAGACGCGGTGATCGAGATCGCGGGGGTGACGCGGGGGATGTTCGCCGGCGCCGGGTCGTCGGGCATCGCCGGCGCGGGGGCATCGGGCATCGCGGCCGCGGGATCGTCGGACATCGCGGCCGCGGGATCGCCGGGCGCCGCCGGCGCGGGATCGTCGGGCGCCGCCGGCGCGGGATCGTCGGGCCACGACCCGGAGCATGCATAAGTCGACACTCGGTCGCTGATCCCGAGGGCGTGACGAGTTATGCACGTGGGGCATCCATAAGTCGTCACGCCCCGAGGATTCGGGGCGTCGTGACGTGTTATGCAGGTCAGGTCAGGCGGCGAACCGCTGAGCGGATCGAGCGCGGGCCTTGGCCGCCTCTTCCTCGCGGTTCTTGCTCGGCGCCGTGGTCTGGAGCGCTTGGAGCAACTCCGCCGACGCCTGCGCCACCGCGTCGATGGCGCGCTCGAACGCTTCCTCGTTGGCCCGCGATGGCTTGTTGAAGCCGCTGATCTTGCGCACGTACTGGATCGCGGCGGATCTGACCTCCTCCTCGGTGGCGGGAGGATCGAAGTTGTGGAGGGTTCGGATGTTTCGGCACATGGCCTCAGCGTAACCCCCAAGAGCCTCGGCATGTCCTCGAGGCGAATAACCGCGACGGGTTACTTGACCGTGAGCGGCGAAATTACCTCCTGGCCTGGAGCCGCCTCGAGCCGCCCGCTTAGGATCGCGGCGCCATCCGTATCAACACGAGGGGAGGGTTTCATGCGTTCAATGAAGCCATGGCGGCTCGCAGTCGCCGTGCTCATCGCGACGGCCTCGGTCGCCGCCTACGCGGCCACGGCGAGCGCCAAGGGCGGCGGCCCGAGCGTCAAGCGCTTCGACCTGGCCGGCTACGTGATCAACACGGACTACAGCCTCGGGCGCAACACGGGCAACACGTTCCAGCAGACCTACAAGGCCTCGACGGTCGTGGGCGTCCCGATCGCGGGACCGTACGTCGGGACGAAGTTCCCGCGCGAGGACTACGTGGCTATGCCGATCGGCAACCACGAGCTCTACGTGGCGTGGCAGGACCCAAAGACCCACGCGCTCGTCGACGTGTTCGTCATGAACTTCTCGACCGGCGTCGTGTTCGACTACGCGCCGGGGAGCGCTCATCCCGAGAGCTCGGGCACGGTCACGATCATTAAGAGGGGATCCCACCCGCCCCACCCGCTGCCGTAACCGCCGGCGGCGTTTCACTCCGCGGATGACCGGGCCTCCCAGCTCGCCCGGTCCATCCGCCAGCGCCATTTGATTACGACATCGGCCGACGCTCCGAGCTCACCGGGCCCCTCGCCGAGCCACGAGAAGCCGAGGTTCCTCGGAACGCCGGCGCTCGCTTGGTTCGCCTTGGCGTGATGGATCTCGACGTGCGTGATCTGCGGCAGGCCGAGCGCGGCATCGGTCAGGAGCCCGGCGACGCACGTGGCCCAGCCGCGGCGCAGATGCGCGGGATGGATCCAGTAGCCGATTTCGAGGCCGTCGGGGGCGATCCGACGGTGCAGGCCACAGCCGCCAATGATCTCCTCACCGAGGAATACGCCGAGGACGACGTCCCCGCCCTCGGCCCAGTCAAGCCCCCACGCCTCGATCCTCGCCCGGCGGCGGCGGAGTGGCAGCGGCTCCTCGGCCGCCCAGTCCATCCAAGGGCGCAGGTGCTCGACGCTCTCCCCCACCGCGCGGCCGAGCGCCTCGGCATCGGCGGTTTGCCACCGCCGCAGGAGCAGTCCGTCTCGGCCGGCGATCCGGTCCGGCAGCAGGCTGGCTCTGGGGCTCACGGCGGGCACGCTAGCGGCCGGCGCCCAGGCGTGTTAAACTAATATCGAAGTGATAGCGGACCAGAAGACGACCGGCAGTCTTTCTCAGAACACCCCCGCCTCCGCGCGTCGGGTGCACGAGCAACGTCGCGCCCGCGCGGTTGCCGGCGCGACGGCGGTCGCCGGGTTCGGCATGCTGGGGATCGTCGGGCTCGTACTGCTCATCGGCGGCCTGGTGGGGAGTTCTGCCGCTCCGGTCATTGCCGGGGGAATCGTGATCGTGCTCGTCGGCTTGCTGCTGGGCGGGTTCGTCGTCGTCCAGCCGAACTCGTCGCGGGTGCTCGTCCTGTTCGGCCGCTACATCGGCACGATCTCCGACCCCGGCCTGTGGTGGGTGAACCCGTTCACGATCTTCTGGCGCCAGGCCGTTTCGCTCCGCGTGCGCAACTTCCAGAGCGACCGCATCAAGGTCAACGACGCGAGTGGGAACCCGATCGAGATCGCCGCGGTCGTCGTTTGGCGTGTCACCGACACCGCCAAGGCGTCCTTCGACGTCGAGAACTACGAGCAGTTCGTCGTCGTGCAGAGCGAGACCGCGGTCCGGCACCTGGCGAGCCGGTTCCCCTACGACGACTACGACGAGGCCCGCCTCTCGCTGCGAAGCGGCGCGGATGAGGTCGGGCAGAGCCTCCACGACGAGCTTCAGACCCGCCTGCAAGCGGCCGGAATCGACGTGCTCGAAACGCGTCTCACCCACCTGGCCTATGCGGCCGAGATCGCCGAGGTGATGCTGCGCCGCCAGCAGGCCGAGGCAATCCTCGCCGCGCGCAGGAAGATGGTGGCCGGCGCGGTCGGGATCGTCCAGATGGCTGTGGCCCAGCTCGCCGACTCAGACCTGTTCGACCTCGATCCCGAGCGTAAGGCCGCGATGGTCTCGAACCTCATGGTCGTCCTCTCGGGCGATCATGCTCCAACCCCGGTGCTCAACACCGGTTCGCTCTACACCTAGCGGGTACGAACTGACGATGGCCGAAAGCAAGCGCTTCCTCCTCCGACTCA
>DATBYI010000819.1:0-5924 GCA_036513815.1 Solirubrobacteraceae bacterium | reverse complement strand
CGAGGGCAGCCCGCTGGCCGGCCAAGCCCGCCCCGATGATCAGCACGTCGTGTGATGGCACGCCGCCGATTCTACGAAGGGGGGCAGCGGGGCGCGTCGCGGGTGCCTCTGGCACTCGGTGATCGAACCGGCTCGCGCGTGAGATCGCGCACAGACTGCCATTGACTACGCGGGTTGACCCCCGCGTGCGAGGCAAAAGCATCGCCGCGAACCAGACGTTGATGGACGATGAAGCTTCTGCTTACGGGCGCAGCGGGGATGCTCGGGCAGGATGTCGCCGCCGCGGCATCCGCGTTTGGGCACGACGTGGTGGCCCTCTCACGCGCTCAGCTTGATGTCACCGATCCCGTAGGCGTCTCGGAGGTCGTGGCGGCCGAGCGGCCGGATGTGGTGCTGAATTGCGCCGCATGGACGGACGTCGACGGCGCGGAAACCTGTTTTGGGGACGCGCTGGCGGCGAACGGAGCAGGCGCCGGCAACGTCGCGGAGGCGGCCGCGCGCCACGGGGCGTGGATCGTCCACGTTTCGAGTGACTACGTGTTCAGCGGTCTGAAGGGTGAGCCGTATCTCGAGTCTGATGTGACGGAGCCGTTGTCTGCCTACGGGCGGTCGAAGCTGGCGGGCGAGCGCGCAGTCGCCGAGGCGGCGCCAGGACGCCATACGGTTGTTCGGTCGTCATGGCTGTTCGGCGCCGCTGGCGCATGCTTTCCCGCGACGATCCTGCGGCTGGCCGCGGAGCGGGACGAGCTGACAGTCGTGGTCGATCAGATCGGCTGCCCTACTTACACGAGCGATCTCGCCCAGGCGCTTCTTGGTCTGTGCTCGCATCCGGTTCCGGGCGTCGTGCACGTCGCTGGCGGCGGGGATTGCTCGTGGTATGAGTTCGCGACCGCAATCGTCGAGGCGGCTGGGCTTCAATGTCTGGTCAAGCCGGGTCGTACTGAAGATCTTGGGCGGCCCGCGCCCCGACCCGCTTACAGCGTGCTCCGATCCGAACGGCTGGCTCCGGCTCTCCCACATTGGCGAGACGGCCTCTGGCAGTACATGGCCGCCCGAGCCGACTTGGCGGGTGCACGATGAGGCTCCTCGTGTGCGGCGGCGCCGGCTTCATCGGCTCGACCTTCGTTCGACTGCGCGTCCGCGATCACGGCGATGACGTCACCGTGCTCGACAAGCTCACATACGCGGGACGACGCGAGAATCTGGATGAGGTCAGCCCCAAGATCCGCTTCGTGCACGGGGCGATCGAGGATCCTGAAGCCGTTCTGGATGCTGTTTCGGGTTGCGAGGCGATCGTCAACTTCGCCGCCGAGACCCATGTTGACCGCTCGATTGCGGACCCAGAAGGGTTCATCGTCACCAACATGCAGGGAACACATGTCCTGCTCGAGGCTGCCCGTGAGCGAGGACTGCGCTACCTGCAGGTGTCGACCGACGAGGTGTACGGCTCGATTGAGGAGGGGTCGTTCACTGAGTCCTCGCCACTGCAACCCTCGAGTCCGTACAGCGCGACCAAGACCGGAGCTGACCTGCTCGTCTCGAGCTACTTCCACACGTACGGTCTCGAGACTCTGATCTGCCGGGGCTCGAACAACTACGGGCCACATCAGTACCCGGAGAAGCTGATCCCGTTGATGATCCTCAATGCCCTCGCCGGCGATCCACTTCCGGTCTATGGCGACGGGCGAAACGTACGGAACTGGTTATTCGTTGAGGACTTTGCAAGAGGGATCGGACATGCGCTTGCTCACGGCACTCCAGGCGAGGTCTACAACTGCGGCGGACCCGATGAGTGCGACAACCTGACCGTCGTCTCGCGAATCCTCGAACTGACTGGACAGGATCACTCTCTGATCGAGTTCGTCACCGATCGGCCCGGACATGATCGTCGCTATTCGCTCTCGAGCGCCAAGCTGGAAGGGCTCGGGTGGAAGGCTCAGGTGCGGTTCACCGAGGGCCTGGTGCGGACGGTCGAGTGGTACCGCGAGAACGCCTCCTGGTGGGAGCCCATCCGCTCGGGGGCCTACCGGGAGTACTACGAGCGACACTACGGTCGCGCGCTGAAGGTCTGATCTCGCCGACGTGGCGAAATCGGTTGCCCAGCGTCGCGTGGTTCGAAGGTAGCCTCCCGCTCGATGCAGCCGCTTAAGGGTCTAATTTTGTCCGGGGGCAAGGGGACGCGCCTTCGTCCGATCACCCACACGAGCGCCAAGCAGTTGGTGCCTGTCGCGAATAAGCCCGTGCTGTTCTACGGCATCGAAGCTATGGCACAGGCGGGGATCCACGAGATTGGGATCATCATCGCGCCCGAAACGGGTGAGGAGATCCGCGTCGCGGCGGGGGACGGGTCGCGGTTCGGGGTGACGCTGAGCTACATCCTTCAGGACGAGCCGGCGGGGTTGGCCCACGCGGTGCTGACCGCGGAATCCTTCCTTGGCGATTCGCCCTTTGTGATGTATCTGGGCGACAACTTGCTGCAAGGGGGGATCGGCGACGTTGTCACCACGTTCAGCGAGGATCAACCCGATGCGCTGATACTCCTCACCCCGGTGGCCGATCCGGAGAACTACGGCGTGGCTGAGTTGAGCGATGGCGCGGTGGTGAGGCTGGTCGAGAAGCCGGCTGAGCCGCGCACGGATCTGGCGCTGGTGGGGGTGTACATGTTCACCGCCTGCGTGCACGATGCCGCGCGGGCGATCAAGCCGTCGGGGCGCGGAGAACTCGAGATCACCGACGCGATTCAGTGGCTGGTGGATGAGGGACGACGTGTGCAGCCCCACATCGTCGACGGGTGGTGGAAGGACACGGGGCGCCTTGAGGACATGCTGGCGGCTAACCGTCTCGTGCTGGACACGGTCGAGACCGACGTGCGGGGTGAGTTGATCGAGTCGCGGGTAGAGGGGCGCGTCGTCATCGAGGCGGGGGCTCGGCTCGAGCGTTGCGCAGTGCGCGGTCCCGCGATCATCGGTGCGGAAGCCCGGTTGAGCGACTGCTACGTAGGCCCGTACACGGCGGTCGGCGAGGGTTGCGAGATCTCGGGTGCGGAGGTCGAGCACTCGATTCTGTTAGCGGGCTCGTCCGTACGCGACCTACAGGGGCGGATGGAGTCGAGCCTACTCGGGCGCAATGTCAGGATCGGTCGCGATGACCGCCAGCCGCGGGCCTACCGGTTCCTGGTTGGCGACAACTCGGAGATCGGCATTCTTTAGTCCGATCGCGGCCGGTTGTCCGCCGGCGGTTGGAGCATCGGTATCGCGTCGGACAAATCGTCTGCGGCGCGCCGAGGCTAAAAGTTGGCCTTGAGCACTCGCGTTAAGTGGTCAGCCTGTATTGCTGACAAGGACTTCATATGGCCGCTAACGATTGGGTTGGGGCAAGACCGCTGCGCGTCGATCGCGCCGACGATTTGCCGACTGAGGCGCCCGCCACCGACGGCAAGCTGCTCGGCTGGCTCGCGGGGATGATGGCCCAGGATCGCCACTACCACACGGTCATGGCCACGCTGACAGCGAGCGAGAACTACCCGAGTGCCGTTGTGCGTGCGGCGGCGGCGTTCTTCGGCGGTGAGCACTACTTCTTCGACGCGCCCAGCCCTGGCCATTGCGGCGAATGGTCGTTCCCGCGATCCGGCACGCTGCCCGCCGTGCAGACGAAGTTCCTCGCCCAGATGAAGCGGCTGTTCGCGGCCGACATCGCCGACTGGCGCCCGAACGGAGGCTCGATGTGCGAGCAGGCCGTCGTGATGGCGGCCTGTAAGGGCGGAGATGCGTTCGTCGAGCTTGCCCCCGAGGACGGGGGGCATTTCGGCGCCTCCGTCCTCGCCGAGCGGCTCGGAATCGAGTCGTTCTCGTTCCCGATGGACGGTGACCTGATCGACATCGACGCGACGATCGGTCTCGTGAACGAGCATCCGAACATTCGGCTGCTGCTCGTCCAGCCGTCGCATTGCCGGCGGCCGCAACCGATCGACAAGCTCGCGAGCGCGCTCCCCGAACGGGTGACTCTGGCGGTCGACGTGAGCCACACGGCGGGCCTCATCGCGGCCGGGTTGCTCCCGCAGCCCCTCCTTCAAGGGGCGGACATCCTCACCTTCAACACGCATAAGACGCTTCCCGGGCCGAACAAGGGCGTCATTGCCTTCGCGGACCGCGACCATCCTCTCGCCCACACGATGTGGGAGACGATCTGCCCGCAGCTGCAGTCAAACAGCCACGCCGAGTGCCTCCCCGGGCTGGTGATCGCGCTCGAGGAGATCGCTAACTTCGGCCACGCCTACGCCGAGCAGACCGTGGCCAACGCCCGGACGCTCGCCCAGGTACTCGATTCGGGTGGCCTCGACGTGCCCGGAATGGAGTACGGCGGCACTCAGACACACCAGGTTCACGTCCATCTCGGTACGGCGGAGGCCGCGAATAAGGCGGCCAACGAACTGCTGCCAATGTGTGGGATCCGGACGAACTCCGTGATGATTCCGGGGACGGGCGGCGAATTCGGTTTGCGCCTCGGCACGCAGGCGCTGACTCGTCGCGGATTGACCGAGGTCGACTTTGCCCGGCTCGGCCGTCTCCTGGTCCGCGCGCTCCGATGGACGGCCGATCCACCGAGCATCCGGCAGGAGGTGGCTGATCTGCTCGCGGACCATCCGCTCTTCCCATTGCACTTCAGCTTCGACCAGCCCGCCTACGGGCACCATGTCGACAGGCTGCTGACCGAAGTGCTGCGCTAACCCAGCGGCACCTTAGGGAACGGTCCGTGCCCAGGCCTCGGCCGCTCGGCCCCCGCCGGGCAGCGTCACGGTGAACAGCCCGGTCAGCGCTCCTGCCTGGGTTGACCCCCGGAATCGTCAGCAACACGTCTGCGAAGCCGGCGGCCGGGCTGGTCGCGCCGTCGGGACAGTCGGCCTGCGAGCCGCCGCAACCCGAGATGAGCACGGCGGCGGCGATCAGCGTCCTAACCCGTCCGGTTACGCGAGCAATGGTCGGAATAAAGCACTGATCACGCGAGCAGAGACGCCGCGCCACCGTTGTATCCCCATGAGGTGCAAGGGAGTCGTCGTTGTTCCCGCGCAGGAGCCATCCGCGCGGGCGGGGGACGAGCCGGCCGCGACGCGTCGGATCGCCAACCGGGCGATCGTCTGCCACGTCCTCGATGGCCTCGTTGCAGCGGGACTCGATGAGCTGGCGATCGTCGCGCCACCCGAGCTGGCGCGCCAGATCCGTGGCTGCATCGACGCAGACGGCAGCTTCGGCTCGGTAACACACATAACGTACAGCGACAGGGACGACCTATTGGGCGCGCTTGCCGCCGCCGAGGAGTTCGTCGGCGACGATGCCTGCGTCGTCCACACGGCGGACGGTCTGGTCGGATACGAGCTGCTCCAGTTCGCCGAGCTGCTCGAGGTCGATCCGTCCGACCTGGTGCTCCTACTTCATCGCACGGCCGAGAAGCGCGACCGCCTAGGCCCGGCGGCGCAGCGGTTGCTCGGCATCTCGGAGCTGAACGGATCGAAGACGTGTCTCAGCCTCGTGAACGTTTGCGTGTTCGGTCCAGGCGCGCTGCGGTTGGTTTGCGCCCGGTCCGCGGGCGCCCAGGAGAGGATCGACCTGACCGGGATTGCCGAATCCCTCGCGGACGCCGGGAGGTCGCTGCGGACGAAGTTCGTGCGTACGTGGAGGCGCTATTCCGGCGACCCACTCGATCTGCTCGAGCTCAACCGGATTGTGCTCGACCAGCAGACGCCCGAAACCGACGCAGTCGACGGCGACGACAATCGGATCGAGGGCCGCGTGATCATTCATCCAACGGCCGAGATCAGCTCGAGCATCATCCTCGGCCCGACCATCATCGGCCCGGACGCTCGCGTCTCCAACTCCTACATCGGCCCCTACACGTCGATCGGAGCGGGCGCCGAGATCGAGGGCGCC
>DATBYI010000818.1:0-10662 GCA_036513815.1 Solirubrobacteraceae bacterium | reverse complement strand
ATCGAGCTCGACGGCACGATCACCGGCGAGCACGGGATCGGGATCGCGAAGCTGCGCTACCTCGAGCGGCAGCTCGGCGCTGACCATGTGGCGCTGCTGCGGCGGATCAAGGCCGCGTTTGACCCGAACGGCATCCTCAACCCCGGAAAGCTCGGCTCATGACCGCCGCAGATGTGACACCGGAGAACGCTCCTGAGTCGCGCGGAGTGTTCACACCCGAGCTGCTCGGCCGCTGCATTTCCTGCGGCTTTTGCCTCCCTGCGTGCCCGACATATGAGCTGACCGGCGTTGAGACATCATCGCCGCGCGGGCGCATCAACCTGATGCGGGCGCTCGAGATGGGTGTGTTGCCCGACGACGATCCCACGGTCAACGAGGAAGCGTCCTTTTGCCTGGGCTGCCGCGCGTGCGAGCCGGTTTGCCCTGCGGGCGTGCAGTACGGAGAACTGCTGGAAGAGTGGCGCGACCACCTCTGGAATGGGCGGCGGCGACCCTGGAAAGTGCGGCCGCTGCTGTGGGCTGCGGACTCGCCGCGTCGCGTGCGCGCGATGGGGCTCGTGCGCCGCCACGCCGGTCGGGCGAGCGAAGCACCGGGCCCGGTGAACCTGATGCTCGGCTGCTTTGAGCGGGTCTTGTACCCGCGGGTCAGCCGCGATGCGCGGAAGCTGGCTGCCGAGCTGGCCGTCCCAACCGCCCAAGGGTGCTGCGGCGCCCTGCACGCGCACAACGGAGAGCTCGAGCGCGGCAACCAGCTGGCCAGGGAGCTGGGCGAGGCGCTTCCAGGAACGATCGTTACGACATCCGGCGGCTGCGGCGCGCACCTAGCGGGCGTGCTCGGCACCGAGCGGGTGAAGGAGTTCTCGCAGTGGTGGTTGGCGCGCGAGGGTTCTGTGCCGGAGGCCACGGCGGCCGAGCGGCGGGTTGATGGCCGACTGCGGATCGGGCTGCAGGACTCCTGCCACCTCCGCAACGGGCTCGGCATCTGGCGCGAGCCGCGCGAGCTGATCGCGCGAGTCGGCGAGTACGTCGAGCTGCCGAGCGCTGCCGCCTGCTGCGGCGCCGCTGGCTCCTACGCGGTGGTGCGCCCCAAAGACAGCGCGCGCGTGCTCGACCGACATCTCGACGAGATCGCAGACGCGGACCTCGACGTGATCGCCGTGGTCAACGCCGGCTGCTACCGCCAGCTCCAGCAAGGCGTCAAGCGCCGCAAGCTGAGGACGCGCGTCATCCACATCGCCGAATTGCTGGCCGGGGAGAGGGATCGGGCGGCGGCCATCTGACGGTCCGCCGCCCGCCGATCACATGTCGATTCCGCCGTTGACGCCCCAGATTTGTCCGGTGATGTAGCTCGAGGCGTCTTGAGCGAGGAAGTTCACGACGCGGGCGATTTCGTCGGGCTGGCCCATACGATGCATCGGGATCTTCTCCAGGAACTCGGCAACCATGTACGGGGGTATCGTGGCGACCATGTCGGTCTCGATCAGGCCCGGGGTGATGCAGTTGACCGTTATTCCGATCCCGGTCTCGAGCTTGCCGGCCATCCTCAGGGCGATCGCCGCCTCCTTGGCGAGCGTCTTCGCGAGTCCGAACTCCCCCGATTTCGAGGCCGCGTAGTTCGACTGGCCGATGTTGCCGATCTCGCCGGTCACCGACGAGATGAAGATGATCCGCCCCGAGCCTCGATCGATCATGTGTTTGATCGCCGGCTGGGACATGTAGAAGCTCCCCGACAGGTTCACGCGCAGGACCTTGTGCCAATCGTCCTTCGACATCTTCCAGATGGGCTTGTCGACGGTCACGCCCGCGTTGTTCACGAGGATGTCCAGGCGGCCGTGCTGATCGATCACATCATGAACGACGCGCTGGCAATCGTCCCAGTCGCCTACGTTGCCCTGGTGCAAACTCAGCGTGCCTCCGTCGGTCTCGATCGCCTGGCGCAGCTCGTCGGCCCGCTCGCGATTAGACGAAAAGCCCGCCGCGACCACCGCACCGTCCGCGGCGAGGCTGTGACAGATCGCCGCGCCGATCCCCCGGGTCCCCCCGGTGACCAACGCGACCCGTCCGGTGAGATCCTTACCCCGCTCGGCGCTGTGAGGTCTTGAAGCTGTGGTTGCCATTTGTGTCCCTTCGGTTCGCTAGTTAAGCCGCTCGACGATCATCGCCTGCCCCATACCTCCGGCAACGCACATCGTCTCGAGCCCGAACCTGCCCTCCACCTCGTCGAGGTTGTTGAGCAGGGTGGTCATGATCCGTGCGCCGGTCATCCCGAACGGGTGACCGAGTGCGATCGCGCCGCCGTTGACGTTGAGCTTGTCCGGATCGATGCCGAGCTCGTCGCGGCAAGGCAGCACCTGGGCGGCGAACGCCTCGTTCATCTCGACTAAGTCGATGTCCTCGATCGTCATTCCTGCCGCCTTGAGAACCGCCCTCATCGCCGGGATCGGGCCGAGGCCCATGATCTCGGGGCGGACCGCCGCCACCGCGGACGCGACGATCCGCGCCCGGGGCTTGAGACCCAGCGCGCTGGCCTTGTCCTCCGACATCACCAGCACAGCCGCAGCGCCGTCGTTGAGCGGGCAAGCGTTGCCCGCGGTCACGCTGCCACCGGCCTTGAACACAGGCTTTAGTTTCGCGAGCGACTCCGCGGTCGTGCCCTCGCGCGGCCCGTCGTCGCTGGTGACCGTGTGCGCTTCGATCACGTCACCGCCCGCGTCGTGAACCTCGGGTATGTCCACACCCACGATCTCCCGGTCGAAGTGGCCGCTCTCGCGCGCCGCGCACGCGCGCTGCTGGGACAGGGCCGCCCACTCGTCCTGGGACTCGCGGCTGACCTTGCAGCGCGCCGCGACGTTCTCGGCCGTGAGCCCCATTGGGATGTACACGTTGTACCCGGTCCCGTTCGTGCCGTCGATCCGCGGATTCATTGCCGGAAGAGTCACCGCCGCGCCACGCGACACGCACTCCACGCCGGCCGCGATGTACTGATCGCCTTCGCCCGCTTTGATCGCGTGAAAGGCCATCCGGATGGTCTGCAGCGACGATGCGCAGAAGCGGCTGACCGTGACCGCCGGGACATGATGGTCGATCCCGGACAGCAACAGCGCGTTGCGGCCAACGTTGTAGCCCTGCTCGTGGTCGGGGAAGCCACAGCCCATCATGACGTCGTCGGTCTCCCTGAAATTGACCTCCGGATTGCGCTCGACGAGGGCGCGCAGCGGAATCGCGGCGAGGTCATCAGCCCTAATGTCCCTCAGCGTCCCTTTGACGGCACGCCCAATCGGCGTCCGGATGGCGTCGACAATGACCGCTTCAGACATGATTCCTCCTACTTGACTTCGAACAGGGGCTCGGTCTGGATCTGGGCCGGGCCAGGACCTTGCGGGCCGGTCCTTGGGGCAAAATGACGTTCATCGCGGCCACGAAAGCGCTACGCCGGCTGCGCGACCGGTACGACCACGCGCTGGGCGAGATCGACGAGCCGGCTCGAGTATCCCCACTCGTTGTCATACCACGCGACGACCTTCACCTGAGTACCGTCGACAACAGAGGTCAGCGCCGCATCGAAGATCGACGAATAAGACGACTTGACGATGTCCGAGGAGACGATCGGGTCCTCGGTGTAGGCGAGGATCCCCTCCAGCGCTCCGTGATCGGCGAGCCCCTCGAAGGCTGTGTTGATCTCTTCGATGCTCGTCACCCGGTTCGTCTCCACGGTCAGGTCCACGAGCGAACCGGTGGGCATCGGCACGCGCACGGCAATGCCGTTGAGCCGGCCCGCGAGATCGGGGATCACCAGTCCGAGCGCCTTAGCCGCACCGGTCGAGGTGGGGATCAGGTTGACCGCCGCCGCGCGCGCTCGACGGAGATCCGTATGCGGCCCGTCGAGCAGGTTCTGGTCAGAGGTATACGAGTGCACAGTCGTCATTTGCCCGTGCTTGATCCCAACTGCGTTGTGCAGAACCATGGCGACCGGGGCGAGGCAGTTCGTCGTGCACGAGGCATTCGATACGACGTGATGCGTGTCGGGGTCATAGACGTCCTCGAAGTTCACCCCCAACACGAGCGTGGCGTCCGGCGGCTCGGAGCCTTTTGCGGGAGCTGAGATGATCACCTTTCGGGCGCCGGCCTCCAGATGCTGGGCGGCGCCGGCGCGGGTGCGAAACCGTCCGGTGGACTCGATGACGACGTCGACTTCGAGCTCCCCCCACGGCAACGCGAGGGGGTCGGTCTCCGCCAACGTGCGCACCTCCGCCCCGTCGACGACGATGCCTTCCGCGTCAGCCGCAACCTCGCCTGGGAACCGTCCGTAGACGGAGTCGTACTTGAGCAGATGCGCAAGCGTCGCGGCATCGACAAGGTCGTTGATGGCGACTACCTCGATGTCGGCACCTTGCTCGTGGGCGGCGCGAAGCACGCACCGGCCCACGCGGCCGAAGCCGTTGATCGCTACTCGTACCGGCATGAGAATCTCGTTTCTTTGGGGATGTGCTCGGGTGACTCAGAAATCGTGCTCATGCGACTCCGGCCACGAGGCCCGCAGCGATATGCCCGTTCGAGCTGGGACCGCGCTCGCTGCCGTGGAGCACGACTTTCAGCGCGTTGGTCGACGCGGCGTCGGCGAACGTGTCGTAGGCGCCCATGGTGTCCTCCAGCGGGAACCGGTGGGTGGCGAAGATCGTCGGATCGAGGCGGCCGCTGGCGACCAGCTTCATCAAACGCGGGATCGTGTACGTATCGACCAACCCGGTCGTCACCGTGACGTCACGAGTCCAGAGCGTTTCCAGGTGAAGCGTTACGGGCTTGCCGTGCACGCCGATATTCGCTACACGTCCGCAGGGTCGGATCAGTTCTGTCGCCAACTCGAACGTCTGTTGCACACCGACCGCTTCGAAGGCGACGTCCGCACCGCCGTCGGTCAACTCCATGACGCGCGCAGTGGCGTCCTCGCGGCCGTTGTTGATCGCGATGTCGGCGCCGAACCGCAGGGCGCTTTCGAGCCGGTTGTCATCCAGGTCGATCGCCACGATCTTTCCGGGCGTGTAGAGCATCGAAGTGAGGATCGCCGCCAGACCGATCGGCCCTGCGCCGACGATCGCCACGACATCACCCGGCGAGACCGCGCCGTTGAGCACGCCGACTTCGTAGGCGGTCGGAAGAATGTCCGCCAGGAACAGGACCTGCTCGTCGCTGAGGTCGTCGGGAACCTTGTAAACAGAGTTGTCCGCGAACGGGACGCGCGCGTACTCGGCCTGTAGCCCGTCGATCAAGTTGCCGAAGATCCACCCGCCCCCGCCCAGGCACTGGCCGTACCGGCTCTCCTTGCAATAGCGGCAGCGACCGCACGAGCTCACGCAGGACAGCAGCACTCGATCGCCGGCCGCCACCATGCTGACGTTCGCTCCGATCTCCAGCACGGTTCCGACGGCCTCGTGACCAAGCACGGTGCCGGGCTTGCAGTCGGGTACGTCTCCCTTGAGGATGTGCAGGTCAGTGCCGCAGATCGTCGAGCTGTCAACCCGCACGACGACGTCGGTCGGATCGATGATCGTCGGATCGGCAACTGTGTCCCAGCCGCGCTCGCCGGGACCGTGATAAACGAGGGCCTTCATATGCTTCGCCTTGCCTTAGATCGATCTTCGATGGGTCGCTGCAGAGTGCAGCTGACCCTGAGGTCACGCCGGCCAGGCGTTGGAGCCGGAAAAACTGAGCCCGCCGAAGGTTAAGGCGAAGCTAACGCCCATCGTACACCTTCCCGGCGTTAGCGGGAAGATGCTTTAGCGGCCCACGTTTGGGCTAGGTCCCGGAAGGGGCTTTGGGCTGTCTGGGGAGTAGGGAGTGTCCGTCGACCACGGCGGCGGCGAGGTCGACGAGCTTGCGGTTGGCCGTGCGTGAGCGCTCGCGGAGCATCTCAAACGCACCGGCCTCGTCGATGGAGTGGCGTTCCATCAGGATGCCTTTGGCTCGCTCAGTCAGCGCGCGGCGACCGAAGGCGCCTTCGAGATCGTGATATTCGGTGAACCGGCGCAGGACGATGTCAATCGAGCTTTGCCAATCCTCGACGCCGTCGTCCGAGATGTGAGCGAACACGCCCCGCTTGGACGCCTCCCTGACGAATGCGGGATCAGGCGCGTGCAGCAGCACGATCACGGGGCAGGCGGCCTCGCGGACGATCTTGTCGATCAGCCCGAGCGCGTGCTCGGAGCTCTCACCGAGCCCGACAAGCGCGACGTCCGGCCGCTCGCGGGCGGTCACCGGCCCGACGTCCTCGACCTCGATCTCCCGCGCGATCACCTCATGACCGAGTCCGACCACGATCGGGGCCACGATCGCGAGACGATCTTTTCGCTCGTTGGCGATCAGGACACGCAGGTGCTCGGTCTCGCGGTAGCTCATGGCTACGCCCAAGTCGATTGTAGCTCGGCACGTGCCCGCAGTCGACTGGTCATCTCGACGTCCATGGAGCGTCGCGGGTCTCGCCGCCTGCCCCGCCTGCGCGAGCACGCGCGGCCTCGAAGTCCGGCGGGCGCTTCTCCAGGAAGGCCTGAATGCCCTCGCGGTACTCAGGTCCGAAATAGGCGTCACGGCGCAGACCGTGGAGCCTCTCATAGGTGCTTGGACTGATTGTCACCGAGTCGCTCAGCTCATGTATCGCCTGCTTGGCCGCCGCGACCGCCGCCGCGGAACGAGACGCGATCGTCCTGGCCATGGCGTAGGTGCGCTCCTCCAACTGGTCCCCGGGGATCACTTCGTTGACAAATCCCGCGCGCAATGCCCGTTCCGCCGAGATCGGATCCGCGGTGAAGAACATCTCCTTCACGATCCCAAGCGGAGCGCGGCTCATGAAGTTCAGGAAGCCATTCGTGTTGTACGGAAGTCCGAGCTTTGCGGGTGTGATTGCGAACGCGCCCGTCTCATCGGAGAGGACGATGTCGCACGCCATCACGAGGTCGAATGAGCCTCCCCACACCGAGCCGTGCACCATCGCGATCACCGGCGCCGGGAAGCGCTTCACGGCTCGAAGGAGCATCTCGAGCGGCTCGTCGTAGGGGATCGGATCTAGGTCCGCAAGCGGCAACTCGTCGACGTCGTGTCCCGATGACCACACCGGCTGATCGCTTGCGGAGCGAATCACGACCGCTCCCACCTCCTGGCGGGCGAACTCGTCCAGGTTGCCGAGCATCTCGGAGATCAGCTCGGCACCGAGGGCGTTGCGCTTGGCGTAGTGATCGAACGCGAGCGTGCCGATCCGGTCCTTCAGTTGGGTTTGGATGAGCGTCATGATTTGCCTCTCAGACGATGGCTCGGTCGCGCTCACGAGCAGCATCGGGCATGAGACTAACCCCTGAGGTAAGGTGGCGCAGGGGACGCCTTCGTCTGAATTGAAAACAAAGGAGAGCGGCGCGCGATGGAGGACACCGGCAGCTACCGCACCCCAAGCGTCGAGCATGCTCGTGTCAGGGATGCGATGAACAATGCGATCGTGACCTGCTCGCGCGACGCGGGGCTGAGCGAGATGGGCCGCCTGATGGCCACCCACCACATCCACAGCCTCGTCGTTTCGCTCGACGATCCGGCGCAGTGGGCACTCGTCTCAGACGTCGACATCGCGCAGGCCGCGATTGGCCGACGAGACGCCACGGCAAAGGACCTTGCCGTCCCGGCGACGGGTATTCCCAACGAAGCCACGTTGATCGGTGCGATCGAACTGATGCGAGAGCAGCGAACCTCGCACCTGATCGTGACCGACGCCGAGAGCGGCCAGCCGACTGGCATGATCTCGGCGCTCGACATTGCGGGCATCGTCGGCTGGGGTGAGGGCTAGCTCCGCTGAGCCCCAGGCCCGAGAACGAGATGGCCACCCCAGTGAGTCTGCCGGAGGGCCCCGACCGCTCGCGTGTCGGTTGTGTGTGCCTGGTCGTGATGGACGGCTGGGGGATCGCGCCTCCCGGTCCGAGCAATGCCATCGCGCTCGCACACACGCCGGTGTTCGACGAGCTGTGGGCCACCTACCCCCACGCGGAGCTCAGCGCGAGTGGCGCCAGCGTTGGGTTGCCCGACGGGCAGATGGGAAACTCCGAGGTCGGCCACCTCACGCTCGGCGCGGGCGCGGTCGTGCCACAAACGCTGACCGTGATCAACGACGCTGTGTCCGGCGGCGAACTCGCGATCAACGAGGTCGTGCGGACGGCGCTGACCGCCAGCGAGCGCGTACACCTGCTCGGCATGGTCTCCGACGGTGGCGTTCACTCCGGCTTTGAGCACCTGGGCGCTCTGATCGCGCTCGCCGGCAGCTTGGGCGTCCCCGATCTGGTTCTGCACTGCTTCACCGACGGGCGCGACACACCGCCGACCGCGGGCGAGGGCTATCTGAGCACTCTCGCGGGCTGGTGCCGGGATGCGGGGGTAGGCCGCGTGGCGAGCGTCACGGGTCGCTACTACGCGATGGACCGCGACCGGCGCTGGGAGCGTATCCAGGCGGCGTACGACCTGCTCGTCCACGGTCGGGGCGAGCACTCCTCGCCCGATGCCCCCGCGGCTGCGCAGGCCGCCTACCAGCGCGGCGAGACCGACGAGTTCATCATCCCCACGGTCGTCAGCTCAGAGGGGCGGATCCGCGCCGGCGACAGCGTACTGTGCTTCAACTTCCGCCCGGATCGCATGCGCGAAATCGTGCGCGCGTTGGCCGAGCCCGGCTTCGGGGACGGCACCGAGGATCTCCCCGGGTGGCGCGGGCGTGGCGGCGCGTCGGCGGTGCGACGGCTCGCGACCATGACCGAGTATCAGCACGGCTGGCCGTATCCGGTGGCGTTCCGCTCAGCACACGCGGCCGACACACTCGGCGCGGTTGTGTCCCGGGCCGGCGCCAGCCAGCTGCACGTGGCCGAGACCGAGAAGTACGCCCACGTCACGTACTTCTTCAACGGCGGCGAGGAGCAAGTGCTGCCCGGGGAGACTCGTGCGCTGGTGCCCTCGCAGCGGGACGTGGCCACCTACGATCTCAAGCCACAGATGAGCGGGCGTGAAGTGGCGGCCGCGTTCGAGCAGGCGTTCGAGGCAGAGCATCCCCGCTTCACCGTGATCAACTTCGCCAACGCCGACATGGTCGGGCACACGGGCGTGATCTCGGCTGCCGTGGCGGCCGTGGAGACGGTTGACGAGTGCCTCGGACGGGTCGTGTCGGCGGTCCACGGCGCGGGGGGAGCATGCGCGATCACGGCCGACCACGGCAACGCCGAGCAGATGCTCGAGCCCGACGGAGGTCCGAGCACCTTTCACTCGCTCAACCCAGTGCCGCTGATCGTCACGGCGCGCGGCGTCGGCCTGACGCCCGAGGGAACCCTGGCCGACGTTGCGCCGACCGTGCTTGCGCTGCTCAGGATGGAGCCGTCACCCAAGATGGGCGGCCACTCATTGCTCGAGCCGTGACCAGTCGCGGTTCGTAAGTCACGCTGGACGGTGGCTCGGTTGGGATCCCGTTCGCTTCCGCGGTCATTCCCGATGGTCGCGACCAGCGTAGCGAGCCTCGTCCCCAAGCTCCTCCTCGATCCGCAGCAGCTGGTTGTACTTGGCCACACGCTCGGAGCGCGCGGGAGCGCCCGTCTTGATCTGGCCGACGCCGGTTGCGACCGCAAGGTCCGCGATGAAGGTGTCCTCCGTCTCGCCCGAGCGGTGCGAGATCACGCATCGGTAGCCGGCACCGCGGGCCAGCGCGATCGTGTCCAGCGTCTCGGTAAGCGTTCCGATTTGGTTGAGCTTGATCAGGACGCTGTTCGCGATCCCACGTTCGATGCCCTTACGCAGGATGGCTGGGTTGGTGACGAAGACATCGTCGCCCACTAGCTGTAGGCGGTCACCGAGGAGGTCGGTGAGCTGCTTCCATCCGTCCCAATCGCCCTCGGCCAGCCCGTCCTCGAGGAACAGCAAGGGGTAGCGCGCCGAGAGGTCGGCCCAGAGTTCGATCATCTCCGCACTCGACAACGACCGGCCTTCGCACGCGAGCTCGTAGCGTCCGTCGTGGAAGAACTCGCTCGACGCAGGGTCGAGACAAATCGCGACGTCGTCTCCGGGGCGGTAACCCGCCGCCTCGATCGCCGCGACGAGTAGTTCGAGCGGCGCCTCGTTCGAGTCCAAGCTGGGCGCGAAGCCACCCTCGTCGCCCACAGCCGATGACAGCCCGCGCTCTTTGAGCGTGGCTTTGAGCTCCTGGTAGACCTCGGCGCCCATCTGAAGCGCGTCGGCAAACGAGTCGGCCCCGACCGGCGCAACCATGAACTCCTGAAAGTCGACTGGATTGTCCGCGTGGACGCCGCCATTGAGGACGTTCATCGCCGGGACGGGGAGCAGATGCGCGTCATCACCGCCGAGATACCGCCACAGCGGCTGGCCAGCCTCTGTGGCTGCAGCACGAGCTGCAGCCATCGACACGCCCAGCAGGGCGTTGGCCCCCAGGCGTGACTTGCCCTCCGTGCCGTCGAGTTCGATCAGCGCCTCGTCGAGCGCTCGCTGATCCGACACATCCCGTCCGCGGACCGCGTCCGCGATCTCACCGTTGACGTTCGCGACTGCTTGCGTGACGCCCTTTCCGCGGTAGGCGCTGCCGCCGTCGCGCAGCTCGAGCGCCTCACGCGACCCTGTGGACGCGCCCGAAGGGACTGCCGCCCG
>DATBYI010000817.1:0-3697 GCA_036513815.1 Solirubrobacteraceae bacterium | reverse complement strand
CCTTGAGCTGCGCAAGCTCGTCGTCGACCGCGCTCTTCGCCCCGAGCTCATTGAGCTGGCGGTCGACGTCATCCTGGGGTGGACCGATCGCGGTCAAGTCGTCGAAGGTGCCGGCCGCCTGTAGTTCCTCCACCGCCGAGGCCCGCGCCTGCATCTGGTCGGTCTTGTCGATCGCGCGCTGCATCGCCATACCCACGTCGGCCATCGAGTCGCCCACTCCGGTGGCTGCCTCGGAGATCTGGACCTGCGCTTCGGCCGCCGAGTACTGCGCCTTGATGACCTCTTTCTTGGAGCGGAACTGCTCGATCTTGGCCTGAAGCTGGTGCTCGGCCGCGGTCAGCTGCTCCTGCTGGGACTCGAGCTCTGAGATCTGTTGATCGAGCGAGCTGGTCTCCTGAACGATCATCTGCTTGCGCTCGAGTGCGGCGCGGGCCAGGTCCTCCTGGTTGGCCGACATCGCCTGCCGCGCCTGTCCGTCGAGCTTGGCGACCTGCTGTTGCAGCTGCTCCTCTTGCATCTGCAGTCGCTTCTTCGCCGTGACGACGTCGGCGATGCCCTTCTTGACGTTCTGCAGATCCTCGAGCTGGCGCTCGTAGGCATAGTCGAGCGTCTCGGCGGGATCTTCAGCGTGATCGAGCAGGTGCGAGATCTTCGCCTTGGTGAGGGTTGAGATGCGGCCGCCAAGTCCTGGCATCAGTTCTCCTTAGTCGTTGATGTCGAGCACCGGAGTGATGGCCGGCAGCTGCTGACCTTCCGCGGCGTGCTCGTTGGGCACGACCGCGGTGCCGAGTGCAAAGAATTCGATTACGTGGCTGCCCCAGCCGTGGTTGTTCTCGTGCAGTTTCACCTCGACGATTCCGAGCACTCCGTCACCGATCGCCTCGGCCTCTTTCTGCATGCGTTCCATCGCGAGCTCGCGCGCGTCATACAGGGCCTGGGTGTACTGCTCGAGTTCGACGTTCTGACCTGTCTGGCGCATCGACTGCATCATGCCTCGGTGCGCGACGTGGTAGACGCAATTGCCCATGACCAGTCCCACCGGGCGCTTGCCGGTCTGCAGCAACGTCCAGAACGCCTGCCCGGACAGGTCGCTGGTGAAGGGGCGCCCGTTCGGCGCGCGGTGCACCTTGCCTCCCTTGTGCTTTACCGCGGTGCCGATCGCGATGAACTCCGCCATGTCCGCGCCCCACTCATAGCGTCCGATGTCGAGGCGGACCCCGACGATGCCGTCGGCCCCTAGCTGGTCGGCTTCCTCCTCCATGCGCGTCATGGCGAGCTCGCGCGCGGAGTACATCGCCTGGGTGAGGACCCCCATCTCCTGGCTCGCCTTCCAGTTCGATTGCTGGAAGCCGATGTGGTAGATGCTCGATCCCACCACCAGGCCGACCGGCTCAAAGTCTGCCTTCTCCACGCACAGGTACTCGTTCACCGACAGGTCGGACGTGAACAACCCGCGAGCATTCATTCGCAGACGCTCACTGGCGTGCTCGGCGAGGCCTTCGGTACTCGTCGGATCGTATGTCGACATCAGAGGTTCTCCTGACCCAGGGTCGTGGGCTACGCCCCGAGGTTGATCGATAGGACCGGCGTCCCCAGCGGCGCTGGATGAGGCTCGTGGGCGCCGAGCCGAATCGCGGTGCCCAGCACGTGCATGGAGACGATGAAGAAATGCTGTCGGTAGCCGTAGCCCTCGAGCTCTTGGTGGTCGATGCTGTGCTCGAGCATCGAGATCACCATGTCGTTCGCGCCCACCGCGGCCGCCTGACGGCGCACCTCGTCCATCGCGAGCCGGCGGGCCGCGTACACGCCTTGCGTGACCTCGGTCAGCTCCTGGTTGCCCCACCACGAAGACATCATCTGATTCGTGCCGGCACTGAGCGCCACACACACCACAGAGGTGTGACCGATGACGCCCAGTGTCTCGGCTCCGATGCGGCGCAGCTTGTCGACGTCCTGACCAGACAGCGCGCACATCCGCGGCCCGGAGCCCGAACGACGCGGGAGCGTCGTCTCCCGGACTGCGGTGCCGAACACGAGGAGCTCAACGTTGCCCGGCTCTCCAAGGAAGGCACTGACCGTCATCTCGATGCCGATCACCGCGTCGGCGCCCGCCAACTGGGCCTCCTGACTCAAGCGGTCGAACGCGCGCCCGCGCGACAGATTCCACGGCGCGGCGAATGAGGGCATCTCCTGGATCCCTCCCCGGTAGGACGACCAGCCGTAGTTCTGCCAGCCGTGCTGGACCACCGAGGAGCCCATAACCTGCGCGACCGGCGTCAAGCCGGACGCGTGCGCGATCGCATACTCGTTGACGCTCAGATCGCTGCTGAAAACCGGGGAGCTCTCCCCCGCGAGTCTCTTCAGACGCTGCTCTGCTCCAAGCGGGATCCCTCCTCGCCGGATGCGCTCGAGATCGACGGCGGCCGCCTCACGCTCTTCCTCCGTGGGCTGCACCGGACGTTTCCCGAACAATGGCAAAGCCATCCCATGCTGGCACATCTGTACGCCATGCCAATAAGAATTCGCTACGAGCCGTTCAGGCTCGTACGGCGCGAGCCTGGGCGAACGTCACCAGGCGGCCGCGCTGCTCATCCCATAGCTTCAGCCGCACCGCACGCAGCCCGTCCCAGAGTCCCAGCGTGGGCACGTCTTCGAACATCCGGAGCTGCTCGTGGGCACGCTGAAGGTTGTAATTCGGGACGCGGGCGTTGAGATGATGAATGTGGTGGTAGCCGATGTTGCCGGTTGCGAATCGCAGGGGCTTGACGAGCTTGAGAAATGAGCTTCCGCGCAGCGCCGCGTCCGGGAAGCTCCAGCGCTCCGAACGCTCCCAGTAGGCATCCTCGAATTGGTGCTGGGCGTAGAACAGCCAGATCCCAGCTGCACCCGCCAGGAACGCGGCCGGCAGCCACACGACTAGCAAGGCCCAGATGCCTACCAGCCAGATCAGGCTGCCGGCGATCGCCGCGAGCGCGACGTCGGTCCAGATCACGCTGTTTCGCATCCGCGGGCGCGCGTTTTTCGCGACTATTCGTGGCCCGATGATCATCGCGAACAGCGGGCCGAGTCCGAACATCACCATCGGGTTGCGAACCAGCCGATAACTAAGGCGTCCGCGCCGGTCGCGGGCGTAGTACTCGGCGACGGTCAAAGTCGGAATATCGCCAACGCCGCGTTTGTCCAGGTCGCCCGAGGTGGCGTGATGCACCGCGTGGTCGTGACGCCAGCGGACGAACGGCGAGAGCACCAGCAGCCCGCACAGTGTCCCGAGCCAGACGTTGCCGCGCCGCGACGGGAGGAACGACCCGTGCGAACAGTCATGAAAGACGATGTAGGTCCTCAGCAGAAACACGGCGACGATGGGCGCCATGGCGAGCGCGAGCACAAGCGATACCCGCAGAAGCAGATAGATCGCCACGCACAGCGCCAGGTAGGCCACGACCGAGGTGAGCAGGTCGCCGATGCTGCGCCGCCAGCGGGGCTTGGCGTAGGGCGACAGCGCCTCTCGCAGGAACGCGGACTCCCGCGGAAGCCCGGGAACATGGTCGACGACCCCCGAAGTAGGGGACGCCGGCGAAGCGGCGAGGTGCATATGGCTCAGCTTTCCGTAGCGAAGCCGATCGCACGATCCGCTTCTGATTTGCCGCGAGCCTACCGGCGCGGGCGCCCGCGTGCGTAAGGATCGACGATGAGAGTT
>DATBYI010000816.1:0-5222 GCA_036513815.1 Solirubrobacteraceae bacterium | reverse complement strand
GGGGAGCGGTGCATGGAGTGCCCGGCGACGCGGCCGCGCGCGCCGCGCTCGCCCACCGGCTCTCGATCCGGAAGATCCGCCCGAGATGATGGAGCGAGTTCCGTGCCTCGCGAGCCGCGCGATAGGTTTCCGCATTCGGATCTCCCGTAGATCCATTTTGAGCTATGGCTGCTGCCACCGGAACAACTCGGATGAGCGCCGGAGCACTCACCGTGCGCTCCTTGGAGCGCCACGGGGTCGAGGTCGTCTTCGGCATCCCCGGCACTCACAACCTGCCGATCTACGCCGCGCTGTCCGACGGCCCGATTCGCCACATCACGCCGCGCCACGAGCAGGGCGCCGGCTACGCCGCTGATGCCTACGCTCGCGCGTCCGGGCGGCCGGGCGTCGTTGTGGCGACGACCGGGCCCGGCGTGCTCAACGCGGCGACCGCCGCCGCTCAGGCCTGGTCGGACTCCGTTCCTCTGCTGCTGATCGCCCCGGGCATGCCGCGGGGTCACCCTGCCGCCAGCACCGGCTACCTGCACGAGATGCTCGACCAGCGCCTCGCGATGAGCGGGGTCGTGGAGCACGCGGTGCGAGTGCAAACGCACGCCGAGCTCTCCCGCGAGCTCGCCCACGCGTTCGCGTCCTTCGCCAGGGAGCGACCCCGCGCACGCTTCATCGAGGTTCCGCTCGACTTGCTCGCGGAACAAGAGCCGTGCGCGCCCGTGCTGGCTCCGCCAGTTGCGCCGCGGTCATTCTCACCCGACGCCGTCCGCGCCGCCGCGGACATGCTGTCGACGGCGGAACGGCCACTCCTCGTCGCGGGCGGAGGGTCCCACGGCGCGGCCGGCGAGCTCGCCGAGCTGCTCGGTCGCGGTGTGCCCGTGATGACGACGATCAACGGCAAGGGCGTCGTCGACGAGCGCCATCCGCTCGCGCTGGGCGCGCGCCTCCCCGTACCCGCGGGACGGCGGTTGGTGGAAGAGGCCGATGTCCTCATCGTGGTCGGATCAGACCTGGGTCAGAGCGACCACTGGAGCACGCTCGAGCCAGAGGGTTTCGTGGTGCGCGTCGATATCGACCCGGCGCAGTCCCACGGCAACGTCACGGCCGGCGTCGCGCTCATCGGCGATGCGAGCGCCGCTCTGCGCTCGATGCTCGATCAGCTCACGGGCGGCGCGCCCGACCCCGATCCGGCGTGGGTGTCGCGGCGTGCGCAGGCCGACGCCGAGACAACCGAGCTCGGGGGCCCGTGGGCCGGGGTCTCCTCAGCGCTCGACTCCGTGCTCACGTCCGGTGACGTTGTGACCGCCGACAACGCGATGGTCGCCTACAACGGTCTGCTCGGGTCACTGCACCTCGAGGCAGGCAGCCGCTTCCTCTTCCCCTCTGGGTTTGGCACCCTCGGGTACGCATTGCCCGCCGCGATCGGCGCGAAGCTCGCGCGGCCCGATCGCCGCGTGGTCGCGGTCCACGGTGACGGCGGAATCATGTTCACGCTGCCCGAGCTGGCGTCCGCCGCCGAACTCGGTCTTCCCCTGCCGGTCGTCGTCTCGCTCAACGGCGGTTACGGGGAGATCCGGCGCGAGATGGTGGACCAGGGCATCGCGCCGGTCGCGGTCGACCTGGGCGCCCCCAACCTTCCGGCCGCGGCTCGCGCGCTCGGCGGCCACGGCGAGGCGCTCACCGGAACCGATCAGCTCGTCGACGCGCTCGAGGCCGCGTTTCAGCGCCCCGGCCCGACCGTCATCACGGTGCCGGAGGCCTGAGCGCCGGCGGGGCGAGCGCCGTCGCCGGCCGCGTCGCGCGGCCGACCCCGATCGCCCGGCTCAGTGCGCCGCTTCCTGTGCCCGTCTTGGCAGTTTCCAGCCTGGACGGACGAAGTGGCACGTGTAGCCGTTGGGGTAGCGCTCGAGGTAGTCCTGATGCTCGGGCTCCGCCTCCCAGAACGGTCCGGCGGGCTCGACCTCGGTGACGACCTTGCCCGGCCATAGGCCCGAGGCGTCGACGTCGGCGATCGTGTCCTCCGCGACGCGGCGCTGCTCGTCGTCCAGGTAGTAGATCGCCGAGCGATAGCTCAGGCCCATGTCGTTGCCCTGACGGTTCTTCGTCGTCGGGTCGTGAATCTGGAAGAAGAACTCGAGCAGGTCCCGGTAGGAGATCCGCTCCGGGTCGAACTCGATCTCGATCGCTTCCGCGTGGGTGCCATGGTTGCGATAGGTGGCGTTGGGAACGTCGCCGCCGGTGTACCCGACGCGCGTGCTGATGACGCCGTCCAGCTTGCGGATCAGATCTTGGACACCCCAGAAGCACCCGCCGGCCAGGATCGCCTTCTCGGTTTCAGCCATCTGTCTGCTCCTTCTCGTCCGGTTCCTGTCTCGCGCGATAGATAACAACACAGTAGTAGACGACGCCAGCGCGCCCGAGACGACGCCACCGCGCCCGGCAAGCGCCGGCCCCCGGGGGCCCCCGGGACCGCGGCGGCCCCGGGGCCGGCGGCGCTCAGGCCGCGGCCTTGGCTACGTGCAGGGCGATCGGGGTCAGCGAATCGGTCGGGACGATCAGCCGGAACTCGCTCCACGAGACCCTCCGTCGCGCCGGGTCGGCCTCGACCCACACCCACTTGGGCCGCAGGCAGGTGTACCCGGACGTCCGCGGCGAGACCTCGTAACCGTTGATGCTGAGAGCCAGCTCCCGCGCGCAGCGGGAGCGGTCGGCCCAGTCCTCGGCGCGAAACTCGAACTGGGCGACGGCCACGTCCTTGATGCTGAAGAAGCTCGTGCTCATACCGGTCCGATCCAAGTATCGGCGGCCGAGCGCGAGCGCTTTTGCGCACGGCGACCGAACGTGGACAACGGCCGTGCCACCGCAATCCGGTGAGAACGATCAGCGCCGCAGACGTCGCTCGATCGCGAGACTGGTGCGCCGGATAGCTTCGCCATACGCTCGGCGCACGGCGTCCGGGAGCGGCAGCGGGGAGCGCCGGATCGACTGAGCCCGGTTCTGCCAGGACCGAGAGCCGTCGTGCGGGCCGAGTCGTCCGCGCGCCATCGCCGCCACGATCTCGTCGTCCTTCGCGGAGGGCTCTCCCGCGTACACCCAGGCGAAACGGAACAACAGGCCGGCGGCGAGGTACATGAAGCTCGCGAGCTCGTGCTCGCGGGGGCCGGTGCGACGCGCGAGCAGCCGGAGCGACAGGCCGAGGGCAACGAGCGTCTTGGCGGTACGGAAATAGAGGCGAGGTCGACCGCTGTCTAGCGCCCGCACGGCCTCCCCCAGCCGGCGTTCGCCGAGGTCGGAGATCGCGAGCTCGGTGACCATCGCGGCGGTCTCGATCGTCCCGAGCGCGCGCCGCGTCGGGTGGCCCTGCGGTAGGCCGCGCGCCACGAGCACGAGGCGAGTTGCCGCCGCGCCGGTGGCGGTCGCGGTCGCGACGAAGGCTGGCCCGAGAATCGTGCGGCTCCCCGACCAGACCGGGACGGCGGTGCACGCGAGCAGCACGCCGGTATAGGAGCCGAGGTAGCTACCAAGCAGCGCGGTCAGCGCACCCAACGTGCGGGCTACCTTCGGCGCTCCGACGAGGTCCGCGCCCACGGCGAGCGCGCCCGAGCCGCTGAACGCGACCAGGCACCAGGCGCCCGTATTCATCGGGGAGCGCGGCTTGAAGATCCTCATCATGTTCAGGAACCGGTCGGGCCGGCCGAGATCGGCGATCAGCAGGACCGGCGCAGGCGTGACGACGCCGAGCGCGACCTTGCGCGCGATCGCCGCGGAGCGGTGGTCGCCGGCGATGTCGCATGCAAGGGCGACGAAGGCGGAGCCGGAAGCCATCCCGCCAAGCCAGAAGTAGGCCGCGACTTCCCCGCTCCACACCGGTGCGTGGATGAACGGCCCGTTGACCTCCGGGACCGGTGCGCCGCGCATCCTTCGGTTCGCCTCGGCGACCTGCCCCGGGGCCGGCTCGACGTCGGCGTAGCCAGTGTCGCGCGCCTTGTAGAGGTAGGACCACCGAGCGTCGCCAAAGTCGGGGCGAGCGATCGCGACCGGCGCCCCCGGCTTGGCCGGCGTCCACGAAGCCGGTCCGCCCCGCGCGCCAAGCGCCGGTTGGATGTCGCGGGTTTCCGTGTCGTGGTCCGCCACCCAGTCGGTCTCCCGCCCGCGAGCGCTGTCCGGAGGCTGGTCCTCCGGAGCCAGCTCCGCCGGCTCGCCGGCGTGCTCGAGCTTGCCCTCCCAGCCGTGCTCGCGGCTCACCACTTCTCCCGTCCCCGTGTCTCGCGACCGCGCCGCCCGGCCAGGGCGAAGGCGACGACCGTCCCGGCGGCCGCGAGCAGGCCGGCGCCGACCGCGGCGAGCGTCGCCGGGACGACGTTCTCCTGCACTGGCGAGTCCGCGTGGGCCGGAAGTCCGTAGCGCTCGGGCGGCTCGGTCAACAGGAAGAACGAGCCCAGGCCACCGGCGAGCTCCTCGTCCGGCCCGTCGCCGGCTCCGTACAGGTAGGCGCCCTTGATGCCGCGCTGATGGAGCTGGGCAACCCGGCGCGAGGCGATCTCGACCAGCTCCTCGTGGGGACCGAACTGGATCGAGTCGGTCGGGCACGACTTCGCGCACGCGGGCTCGAGCCCGTCCTCGAGCCGGTCGTAACAGAGCGTGCACTTCCCGGCCCGCCCGTCCTCCGGGTCGCGGCCGACGACGCCGAACGGACACGCGGGAACGCAGTACCCGCATCCGTTGCACACGTCCGGCTGGAGCACCACCGTCTGATGCTCGGTGCGGATCAACGCTCCGGTGGGGCAGGCGTCAAGGCAGCCCGCGTTGGTGCAATGCCGGCAGACGTCGGACATGAACACCCACTCGCCGAGCCTGCGCACCGCCTCGTTCACGTCGACGTCCCCCGAATCCGGTTGCGCCGCATCCACGAGATTGATTGCCCCCGCCGCCGGGATCGCCGGCAGCTTCCCGCCGGCGCCGGCGTCGAGCGCGCGCTGCGCTTCTTCCCGGAGCTGGGGCGAGGGCTCGAACAACTCGACGAAGCGGACGTGGCGCCACGTCGAGGCCGACAGATCCCCCGTGTGGTCGTAGGAGACGCCCTTGCCGGTTTGCGAGCCGTCCGCGGGCAGATCGTTCCACTGCTTGCACGCGACCTCGCACGCCTTGCACCCGATGCACACCGAGGTGTCGGTGAAGAACCCCATCCGCTGCGCTCCGACGCGATGGATGGCGATTTCGGTGCCCGGGGC
>DATBYI010000815.1:0-2176 GCA_036513815.1 Solirubrobacteraceae bacterium | reverse complement strand
AGGCGATCGCGCCCCGGACCGAGCGCGCCCGCATCGTGGACGCGGCGCGCGCGCCCCTCGATTACGACCGTCCCCGTCGCCGACCGCGGTACCCCGCGCCGACATGAATGTCGGATCGCTGATCGCGCCCGCCCTGCTCGGGCTCCCGAGCCTCGAGACGATCGCGAGCAACATCGGGGCCACGCTCGGCCTCTATACATATGCGGTCGTCGGGGTGATGGCGCTGCTCGAGACCGGCGCCGGGATCGGCCTGGTCGCACCCGGCGAGCTGTTCGTCGTGATCGGTGGCGTCACCGCGGGCCAGGGACACACCAACCTGCTGGCGCTCATCGGGATCGTGTGGGCGTGCGCGCTGGCCGGCGACCTGATCTCGTACTTCCTCGGTCGGAGGCTCGGCCGGGGCTTCCTACTGAAGCACGGACATCTGGTCAAGCTCACCCCGGACCGGCTCGCCCAGGTGGAGACGTTTCTGAGCTCCCACGGGGGTAAGACGATCATCGTTGGCCGTTTCATCGGGCTCGTGCGTTCGGTGGCGCCGTTCGTGGCCGGGTCCTCGCGGATGCCCGCCCGCCGGTTCGTGCCGGCAACGTTGGTCGCCTCCGGCCTGTGGTCGGCGGCGTTCTCGCTCCTCGGCTACGTCTTCTGGCAGTCCTTCGATCAGGCGGCCGAGCTGGCCAGGGAGGGCACCCTCGCGCTCGCCGGCGTCGTCCTGGCGATCGTCGTCGCGCTCTTCCTGCGCCGCCGGCGCCGCCGCCGGACCCAGATGGGTGTCACCCCCCATTCGCACGGCGCCTCGAATCCGGTTCGATCCGAGGCGGGCACCTGGCCCGGCGCCAATCCCACCACGGCGAAGGAGAGCTCATGACAGGGGTAACGGTCGAACGGTTGAAGGAGGGCTTCGCGGGCGACGTGGTGCGACCGGGTGACGGCGAATACGACGCGTTGCGCGCCGTGTTCAACGGGATGATCGATCGGCGCCCTGCCGCGATTGCCAGATGTACCGGCGTCGGTGACGTGGTCGCCGCGGTGAACTACGCACGCGAGCGCGGGCTGCCACTCGCCGTCTACGGCGGTGGGCACGGCGTTACCGGCCACGCGGTGTGCGATGACGGATTGGTCATCGACCTGCGGCCGATGAAGGATGTCCGGGTCGATCCTCACGGCGCGATCGCCCGCGCCGAGCCCGGCCTCACGTGGGGCCAGCTCGACGCGGCGACCCAGGCGTACGGGCTCGCGGTCACCGGGGGCCGTGTGTCGAGCACCGGCATCTCCGGACTCACGCTCGGCTCGGGATCGGGCTGGCTCGAGCGCAAGCTCGGCCTGACCGCCGACAACCTGCTCAGCGCCGAGGTCGTCCTGGCCGATGGATCGCTCGTCACCGCCTCGGAGTGGGAGCACGACGACCTGTTCTGGGCGCTGCGTGGGGGTGGCGGGAGCTTCGGGATCGTCACCGAGTTCGAGTTCCAACTCCATCCGGTCGGCCCGATCGTGCTAGGCGGGATCGTCCTCCACGCCACCGACTCCGGCCCCGAGCTTGTGCGCTTCTTCCGCGACTTCATGGCCCACGCGCCCGACGAGGTCGGTGGCGCCGTCGCCTTGATCACGGCCCCGCCGCAGCCGTTCGTGCCCGCGTCGCTGCGAGGAAAGCCGGCGGTCGCGATCGTGGCCTGCTACGCGGGCGACGTGAAAGATGGCGCGCGCACGCTCGCCCGGCTTCGCCAGTACGGGCCGCCCGAGGCCGACCTGGTGCAGCGCATGCCGTACACGGCGCTCCAACAGCTGGTCGACGCTGCTAACCCGTCGGGCTTTCGCAACCACTGGGGCGGGGACTTTCTCGTCGAGCTGTCCGACGAGGCAATCGACGTGTACTGCTCGGCCCACGCGAACGCGCCTTCGCCCTTTACCCAGATCCTGATCGTTCCTGGCGGCGGCCAGATCGCGCGGGTCCCGGAGGGCGCGACGGCGATCGGACAGCGGCAGGCGCCGTGGAACACGCACCTGCTCACGATGTGGGAGGACGCCGCCGACGACGCGAGCAATCTCGCCTGGCTGCGCGAGCTCCAGAGCGCCTGCGCGCCGTACACGACCGGCCGCTCCTGGCTCAATTTTGTCGGCGAGGAAGGCGTTCAGCGTGTGCGGCGAGCGCTCGGCGACGAGACCTACGAGCGGCTCCAGG
>DATBYI010000814.1:0-5133 GCA_036513815.1 Solirubrobacteraceae bacterium | reverse complement strand
CGCATTGGTGCGCAGGTCTTCGATCAGGCCCTCGGTGAAGCCTTTGACCGCGAACTTGGCCGTGGCATAGGCGCTGTTCGGCATACGGGGACCCAAACTCGCCCAGAAGCCGTTGACGCTGCTGGTATTCACCAGCACCCCGTCGCCGCTGGCGATCAGCAGCGGCAGGAACGTGCGGGCGCAGTGGTACGTCCCCCACCAGTCGACCGCGAACGTGCGCTCCCACTCCTCCCGGCTACTGGTGATGAAGCTGGCGCCACCGCCAATACCGGCGTTGCTGAAGACCAGATCGACGTGGTCGGCCGCGTGCTCGCGTAGCAACTCGTCGCGGAACCGCTGTACCTGAGCCTCGTCCGAGACGTCGCAAACATGGCTGCTGACACGGACGCCGTCCCGCGCGCCGGCCTGTGCCATCGCCACCGTATCCGCGACGGCGGCGGCGTTCCAGTCACAGGCGGCGACCGAGCATCCCTGCGAGGCCAGCTGACGGACCAGCTCGCGGCCCATCCCCGAACCGCCGCCTGTCACCACCGCAAGCTTGCCCGCAAATTCCTCCACAGTCCGATGCCTCTCGATCGTGGGTCGCCGGCCACTCGATTCCTACCGCACGCCCCACCGATGATATCACTCCAATACCATGGGCGGCAGGCATTCGCGGAGCTCGAGGCGGCGGTTGGTCGGCGACGTCACGTTGTGGGAGGATGCTCGCGGTCGCCGGAATCTGGGTGATACCTGGCGGAATGACGGAGACGAGAACGGTGTCACCGGTTACAACGCCACGCCGGGATGGGACCTGACTACCGGATGGGGAAGCCCGAACCTGACGCAGGTATTCGGCGGTTTTGGCTCGCTGGTCCGGAGCAATCATTCGATCCGCGCCCTGATGGCGCGAGCGCGCCGGTAGGCCTCACCCCCGGGGGGCGTGCCCACGTGGCACGCCCCCCGCGGTCGCAACGCTCGTCGCTCGTTCCCTCCCGGCAGGACGAGCGCCGGACGCACAAAGTTGTTTCACCGCGACGTTTCCGCGGGAACGTTCCCGCGACGTCGACCCACGTAGGGCAGGCCGCCGAGCTGAGTCAGTAGCCCATCGTGAAGGTCGTCCGTGAAGGCCTCGGCGGGCGGCCGGTCGGGGCCGATGAAGATCGCTGCCAGCGCGGTTTGGACGTCGTCTTGACCTGCTCGCGATGCCTCGTAGTATCGGGCGCGACGAGCCCTGCCAGCGGCAGTGAAGGTTGTCATCAAAGCGGCGAAGGTCTTTGACACCCTTCGCATGCGGCGCAGCCGCTCGGCGCGCTGGTCGCCGTAGGGGCGCAGGTTGAGTGCCATCCAGTCGTTTGAGGCCAGCAGCAGTTCGCTGAGTTGACGAACGTCGCTGACGGCGAGCGACAGTCCTTGGCCATCGACTGGGTCGTCGTAGCCGCCGGCGTCACCGATCAGCACGACTCCATCGGTGCACGGGGTGTCGCACCACGTTTGCTCGCAACTGAACGTTGCGCACGGTCCTGCCGGCGTCAGGTCGCCCAGGCCCATCGTGTTCGGGATCGCACGCAGTCCCGCGAACGCTTCAACGAATCGCTTCGCCCCCGAAGAGCCTGCCCACCGCGTCGCTTGCTCGTTGGAGTGGCACGTGTATAAGCGGACCCGGCCGTTGCCTTGCGGGAATACGTAGAACTGAAGGTCTCCCTCGACGCCGACCGTGTACAGATCCTCAGGCCAGCGCGGGGCGCCGTCGACAAGCAGACCGGCGATGAGGTGGGCGGGCGGCGCAGCGTGCATTTTGATGCCCGACTGTTTGCGTACGGTCGAGGTACGTCCGTCGGCTCCGATGATCAGCCGCGGCCGCAAGTTCGTCTGGGTGCCGTTGTGGAAGCTGATCGCCGGTCGGGTCCCCGGCCGCACCTGTACCTCGGCGACGCCTGAGACGAGTTGCGCTCCCGCACGCACCGCTTCTTCGGCGAGCGCCTGACAGCTCCTGGGATGCGAAGCGCAGAGTGAACCGGCGACGTCGGGCAGGAAGGTCGAGTTGTCGCGCGTCGCTTCTATTGCGACGGAGTGGTCGACGAGCTCGTCGAACGCCACCGCATAGCGGGCGTCGAGCGCTCCCGTGGAGCGGATCACGGATTCGAGCCCGAGCGCGCGTGCTTCCAGCACCCCCCAGGGTGCCATGTACTCGCCACGTACGCGGTCGCGATACCCGAGTTGGCGCTCGAGCAGCAGCACCTCGATGCCGCCTCGAGCCAGCACCGCGGCGACCGAGGCGCCGGCTATGCCGGCGCCGACCACGACGACATCCGGATTGTTCGCTCCGGCTCGCGTGAGGCTCGCCCGCTTGGCATTCAGGTGAAGAGATGACATGGGATGACCTCCTAGCTGCGCTTGCGGGCGACCGTGAGGAGATACTCGCTTGGAGCCCGGAATCCGCCGCCGGCCGTCTGGTTCAGCTCGTTGCTGAGTCCGATCAGCTCGCCCCGGAGGGTGTCCCACTGGCCGGCCGCCGATAGCTTGTTGCGGGCCTGCAACAGCGGGCCGTAGAAATCCGCCAGCGTGTCGACGAAAGCTTCGGGCGAATCCGCTTCGAACTCGACCGCGTCGCGCTCGAAAGTCAAATCGACTGGATACTCAGCGAACAGGCTCTCGACGTGCTCTGTGCGCCCCCAGCCTGCCGGAGGTGAGGCGAACCCGGGCGGTGGCGGAAGGTAGGGACCCATGATCGTCCAGAACCGCCCGATGTAACCGTCGGCCGCCCAGTTACCCAGCGCGATCGTGCCCCCGGGACGGCAGACTCGCACGAGCTCCGAGGTGACGATCTCGTGACGTGGGACGAACTGCACTCCGAGGCTCGAGATGACGTAGTCGAAGCGCTCGTCGTCGAACGGCAGATCCTCCGCGTCGGCCGCGATCCACTCGAGCTCCACGCCCGCTCGCTGGGCGCGCCTGCGGCCGGCGGTGAACAGCTCGGGCGCGAGATCCGTCGCGATGACCCGTGCACCGGCTGCGGCGGCCGGGATCGAGGCGTTTCCCGTACCGGCGGCCACGTCGAGCACGTCACAACCGTCCCGCACGCCGGCGCGTTCAACGACTCGCTCGCCGACGTCGGTGACGAGCTCGGCGATCCTGGCGTAATCACCGGATGCCCAGACCTTGCGGTGGGCATCCTTCAGGGCTTGAACCTCGGTGGTGGTCACAGACATTGCGGTCCCTCCGATTCGCTGGCCTAGTTGGTGGGGGTTCGCAGTCCACCACCTCGCGACGGGCGCGCCATCGGGCGAACGAGCCATCTCACGATGGCCCGATCGGGCCACCGCCGCCGCGCGCAGGTGAGTCAGACCAGCCCGGCGCGTGCGGCCTGCGCGGCAGCCGCAGCACGAGTCGGCAGCCGCATCTTCGCGAGGATGTTCGCCACATGGCGATGCACCGTGTGCGGACTGATCACGAGGAGCTCGGCGATCTGCGCGTCACTGAGACCCTGGGCGACAAGCCCGAGTACCTCTCGCTCCCGCTCGCTGAGTTCCTCTAGCGCGCCGGCATCCGGCGCCCGCGCCGGAGCGGGCGGCGCCACCATCCCGAGGAACGGGGCGACGACGCGAAGAACGGCGTCACCGTCGCCGTGCCATGGCAGGTGGGCGTCACCTGGCAACGTCACCAGATCGGCGTCGGGAAGCAGCGCGGCGACCTCCCGCCCACCTCTCAGCCGCATAGCGCCGTCGTGGTCACGATGCACGACCAGCGCCGGTGCACGCACGCTCGGCAGGTCCTCGCGCACGTCGGTGTCGTAGATCAGCTCAAGCAAACTTGCCGCGACTTCGGCGTCGGCAGCAGCGCGCTGGTACGCGGTGAAGGCGGCACGATCCTCCAGCGACCAGCTCGGTCCGAACATGTCCGCTAACAAACGGCTCCCCAACCCCCAGTGGGAGCGCACGAGGCCAACCATGCCCTTCCGCGCCTGCGGCGACCCGAGCCTGTGCCCGTCGGCATAGCTGCCGTAAAGCACGAGGCGATCGACCCGCTCGGGCCAACTTGCGGCGAAGCTCACGGCGGTGCACCCCCCGCACGAGATGCCCAACAGACCCACGCGCTCCAGCCCCAACTCGTCAACCACGGCACGAAGCGACGCGATCTCGAACTCCGGGGTGAACGTCTCACGTAGGCGCTCCCGATCGGACACCCCGGTCCCAAGGCGGTCATATCGCACGACCATGCACCCCGCCGCCAACCCCTCCACGAAGCGACGCAACGGCTCGAAATCCCAGTCTTCGCCCACATGAGAAACCCACCACGCCGGCAGGACCAGCGCCGGGCCGCTCCCCACCACGGCAAACGCGACACGTCCCGCGCCCGGCACCCGAGCAAAGCCAGTGGTCTGGCGCACGGGCCCACAGTAGCTGCAGCCCGACGTCAAAACCACCGACGACATGCGCGAATCTAGATCAGGGTGAGGTTGGAGGGACCGGGATTGGCTGAATACGTTCTCTCGCACCAAGGCTCGCCTGATGTGGAGCGGGCTCTAGTTCATCGCCGCGTCTCCGCGGAGACGCGTTTCGCCGCTGTGTGTTTTCCTCGGGATCGTCTCGTAGGTCGTTCATTACGATCACCTGCCGTTCACTCGAACAGTCGCCGGGCGTACCAATCGCTGGCATCCCGGACGCCAGGCACGGCGAAAAAGTAACCGCCTCCGACCGGGGAGATGTAGTCCACCAGAGGCTCGCCGATCAGCCGGGTCTGGTTGGCCACGAACTGGCCGACGAGGTCCTGCTGGAAGCAGTTGAAGAGCAATCCCATGTTGAGGTTGCCGGCCAGGTCGAGACCGTTGTCGTAGTTGTAGCCGCGGCGGAGGATGCGACTGTCCTCGGTTGCCTTGGTGCGCGGGTTGGCAAGCCGGATGTGCGCGGTGAGCGGCATGACCTTGCCCTGCGGGTCTTTGGCGAAGTCCAGGACATCCGTGAGGGACTTCGTGCCCAGCATCGCGCCCGACGCGCGGTAGCGACCGATCATGGTCTGTTGCTCGTTCAGCGACACGCGGTCCCAGAACTCGATGAACATCCGGATGATCCGGAACACGTGATAGGTGCCGTCGCGGGCCCACGCGGGTTCGTCGGTCTTATCGGTGACCCAGAGCAGCCGGTCGGCCACGTA
>DATBYI010000813.1:0-3495 GCA_036513815.1 Solirubrobacteraceae bacterium | reverse complement strand
CCTGATGCGAGCCTCCCCGGGCGCGGTCAGCCACACGCCGGGCTCGAGCAGGACCTGCGCGCCGATCTCCAGACGACCCTCGAGCAGCGCCTCGAGCACGTTCCCGCTCACCGGCCACCGGACGAACGCGCGTCGGCGCATGAACTCCCAGTGGATTCGCGCGCGGTTCCAGGGCAGCGTGTTGCGCTCGTACCAACGCCACTTCTGGAGCCACAGCTTGAGCGCCGCGGCATCGACGCTCGGGGGCGCGCCGTCCGTCACTCAGTCCGCGCCGATCAGCGCGCGCCAGCCGGCGTCCGCCGGCGAGTCGGCCGCCCGCTCGTACCTGACCCGTTCGTCCCCGAGCCGTTCTTGCCAGAGCCGTTCGTGCCCGAGCTGTTCGTGCCGGAGCCGTTCGCGCCCGACCCGTTCGCGGACTTCGTCGTCTTCGCGGCCTTTGTCGTCTTGGCCGCTCTCGTCGTAGGGGCCGCCTTCGTCGTCTTGGTCGCGCGCACCGGCAGCACCTCGGCCAGGAACGCGCCCGTGTAGGACTCCGCCACCGTGGCCACCTTCTCCGGCGTCCCGGTGGCGATCACGCGACCGCCCTCCTCTCCCCCCTCCGGCCCCAGGTCGATGACCTGATCGGCGACCTTGATGACGTCGAGGTTGTGCTCGATCACGACGACGGTGTTGCCGGCGGCGACGAGTCGCTCGAGAACCTCGAGCAGACGCTGGATGTCGGCGAAATGAAGGCCGGTGGTGGGCTCGTCGAGGATGTACAGGGTCTGCCCGGTGGCCACCTTGGACAGCTCGGCGGCCAGCTTGACCCGCTGCGCTTCGCCGCCCGAAAGCGTGGTCGCCGGCTGCCCCAGCCGCATGTACCCGAGCCCCACGTCGTTCAGCGCCTCGACCCGCCGGCGGATCTTCGGTATGTGAGCGAAGAACTCGAGCGCCTCTTCGATCGGCATCTCCAGCACGTCGGCGATCGTCTTGCCCTTGAAGCGGACGTCGAGCGTCTCCCGGTTGTAACGCTTGCCGTGGCACTGCTCGCACGGCACGTACACGTCGGGCAGGAAGTGCATCTCGATCTTGATCTGTCCGTCGCCCCGGCACACCTCGCACCGGCCGCCCTTGACGTTGAACGAGAACCGTCCCGGCTTGTACCCGCGGGCCCGGGCCTCCTGCGTCTTCGAGAACAGCTCCCGGATCTGGTCGAACAGGCCGATGTACGTGGCCGGGTTGGAGCGCGGCGTTCGCCCGATCGGCGACTGGTCGACCGAGATGATCTTGTCCACCTGCTCGAGTCCGGTGATGCGCTTGTGCGCGCCCGCCCGCTGCCGCGTCCGGTGCAGCCGGTTGGCCACGGCCTTGTAGAGCACCTCGTTGACCAGCGTCGACTTGCCCGACCCGGACACGCCGGTGACGCAGCACAGCACCCCAAGCGGAAGGCTCACGTCGATGTCCTGGAGGTTGTGCTCCGACGCGCCCTCGATCGTGATCCGGCCGCTCGGCTTGCGCCGCTTGCTCGGTGTCTCGATCGTCCGCGTCCCAGCCAGGAACTGCCCGGTCAACGAGTCGGGGACGCGAGCCACCTCGTCGGCCGTGCCCTGCGCCACCACGTGACCGCCGTGCTCTCCGGCCCCAGGGCCCATGTCGACCAGGTGGTCGGCCGCGCGCATCGTGCCCTCGTCGTGCTCGACCACGAGCACGGTGTTGCCGACGTCGCGCAGGCGCTCGAGCGTCGCGATCAGCCTGTTGTTGTCGCGCTGGTGCAGGCCGATCGACGGCTCGTCGAGGATGTAGAGGACCCCGACCAACGAGGACCCGATCTGGGTGGCCAGGCGGATCCGCTGGGCCTCGCCACCGGACAGGGTGGCCGCCGCCCGGTTCATCGACAGGTACCCGACCCCGACGTTGTCGAGGAAATGCAGGCGCTCCTGGATCTCGCGCAGGACCAAGCGGGAGATCCGCTGGTCGTGCTCGGAGAGCTCGAGCAGGTTCACCCATTCGAGCGCGCGCCGCGCCGAGAGCGCGGTGAACTCGTGGATCGCGACGCCGTTGATCAGCACCGCCCGGGACTCGGGCCGCAGCCGCGCCCCCTTGCAGTCCGGGCACGGGCGCAGCGTCATGTACTCCTCGATCTTCTCGCGCGCGAGCTCGGATTCCGTCTCGCGGTAGCGGCGCTCGAGGTTCGGGATGATGCCGTCGAAGGTGGCCGCGTAGGACCGGCGCCGGCCGAACCGGTTGCGGTACGTCACCTGCACCCGCTCGCCGTTGGTCCCGTACAGGAAGAAGTCCCGCGCCGCATCGGGTAGCTCGTCCCACGGTGTGTCGAGGTCGACGTCGTAGCGCTCGGCGATCGCCTGGATCAGCTGGTCGTAGTAGTCCGAAGCGCTCGCCGCCCACGGCGCGATCGCGCCCTCCCCGATCGACAGCGAGGGATCGGGGACGACGAGCTCGGGATCGATCTCCATCTGCGACCCCAGGCCGGTGCAGCGCAGACACGCCCCGTGCGGCGAGTTGAAGCTGAAGATGCGCGGCTCGAGCTCGACCAGGCTGGGACCGTGCACCGGGCAGGCGAACTTCTCGGAATACGTCTGGATCTCGTTCGTATCGACGAGCTCGATCTCGACCAGCCCGTCGGCCAGCGCCACCGCGGTCTCGATCGAGTCGGCGAGACGCTTGCGCAGCTCGCCCTTCATCACGAGCCGGTCGACGACGATCGCGATGTCGTGCTTGTACTTCTTGTCGAGCGCGATCGGCTCGTCGAGTCGGCGCAGCTCGCCGTCGATCTTGGCCCGCGTGAACCCCTCGCCGCGCAGCTCCTCGAGTTGCTTGCCGTACTCGCCCTTGCGGCCGCGGACGATCGGCGCCAGCACCATGAAACGGGTGCCCTCGGGCAGCTCCATTACCTGATCGATGATCTGCTCGGCCGACTGGCCGCTGATCGGCCGCCCGCACACGTGGCAGTGGGGATGGCCGATCCGGGCCCACAGGAGGCGCAGGTAGTCGTAGATCTCGGTCACCGTGCCGACCGTCGAGCGCGGATTCCGCGAGGTGGTCTTCTGGTCGATCGAGATGGCGGGCGACAGGCCCTCGATCGAGTCGACGTCCGGCTTGTCCATCTGGCCCAGGAACTGGCGCGCGTAGGCCGAGAGCGACTCGACGTACCGGCGCTGGCCCTCGGCGTAGATCGTGTCGAACGCCAGCGAGGACTTGCCCGAGCCGGACAAGCCGGTGATCACGGTCAGCGCGTCCCTGGGGATCGAGACCGTGACGTCCTTGAGGTTGTGCTCGCGCGCGCCTGAGACGATTAGCTTGTCCACATAACCGAGTCTAATCGATCGAACAGACGTTCCCATCGCCGGACGCCCGCTGTTTGCGGAGAAACGCGATGAGCCTCGTGATCAGGCCGCCCCGGCCGCCGGAGCGGGCCTGGGTCGCGCGCTTCCTGAGCCAGTCGTGGGGATCCACGACGGTCGTCAGCCGCGGTCAGGCTCACGATGCCTCGCAGCT
>DATBYI010000812.1:0-2830 GCA_036513815.1 Solirubrobacteraceae bacterium | reverse complement strand
TCGGCAATCGCCCGCGTCTTTTGCGGGTTGGATACTACGACCCGCGCCACCGCTGACTCCAGCAGCCTGACGATCGCATGCGTGTTGCACGTCGCCTCGATCGCCACCTCGTCCTCAGGCCCGAGGCTGTCAGCGAAGATCCGCAACAACTCATCAGTCAACGCGATCTGCCCAATCTGCCTCACCAGGCCGTCCTCCCACACCGCGACCTGCGCAAACTCGCGGTGCACATCCAGCCCAATACACCTACGTCCCATCACGAACCTCCCAGCTGGTTGATGATCATGGGGAGCCAGGCGGGCGAACGACACCTACGGATCCGCGCTCACAGCGCATCCGGACAAGTCGCAGGGGCGGCCATCTACTAACTCGCGCTCAAAGCGCATCGAACAACACCGGCCTGCCCAGCCTGCGTTCGCTCCCGGATGCCCCGCGACCCGGACGGTCGCACCGTACTCACCGACCCCGAAGCGCTCAACAGCTGCAACGAGCCAGTCGCTAGGCGCGCAGGCATCTACCGCCTTTCATACCGGTTACCAACCTGCTCGAACGCTCCCTCGGCGAGGTCCGCCGGCGCACCAAGGTGATGGGCCGGTTCCCCGCCGAAACCAGCTGCCTCACCCTCGCCTGGGCCGTGCTCGACCTCTACCTCACCCACGCCAAAAACGGCTGCGCTTCAGCCAACTCGAACGCCAACGCCTCGCCCGCACGAGATACGCCGACGAGGAACAACCAGCCACTGACGAGGACGTCACCGCCGCTTAGACTCACCCCACCAGGAACCGAAGGCACGGCGAATTTTACAGCAGCAAAGAGACGCCACCGCTCACAGTGCCGGGCGAGCGCGGTTACAGCAAAGGGATGCGGGCTGCGTGGAGCGGGGCTTCTTTCTCCGAGGATCCGGATCGAGCCCCTGGTCCGGTCAGGGGGCAGGTGGCGGTGACCGTCGGCCGCGGGGCGTGTTCGGGCTTCGACCGTCGCCTGCCGCGGGCTTACTCCCGATCCGGCCCCGGCCATCCAGGCCGGCACCGGATCGGGAGTCGTGGCTCGGCCGGTTTGGGGCTGTCGCACGAACATCAAATGCACCTGTTCGACCGCGGGGGAGACGGTGGCTGGCCAGTTGCCGGGTCAGCGACTGCGGCTCTGCCGAGCTGCCTGCCCTACAGCCCAACGATGGGCCAAACGTTCCAGCCAGGAACGTTGCCCGCGACGGTTGCCCGCCCTGGCCAGCTCTGCTGCTTAAACAGAAGAAGTGCCCGATTTGCGGGCACTTCGAGAGCGGGAGCGACGGGACTCGAACCCGCGACCTCCGGCGTGACAGGCCGGCGCTCTAACCAACTGAGCTACGCCCCCGGAGGGGGATTCACAGTATCGCAGGCGACACTGGGTTCGGCAGGCCGGGTGGGCGGCTGAGGACGGCCGCAACTTTCGACGCCGCCACGAGTTTGTGCGTTCGAATCGATCTCCGGAGGACGTGCCCAACCCGGCCGTGGGCACGTTGTTGGGATCAGCGACGGGGACCCTTCGGGGTCCCCGTCGTACTTTTTTAACGGTCCCCGGGGAGGGGCGCGGCGTGTCCGGACGGGGAACCTGGGCCCCATGGACGCCGAGCGGAGCGAGGCCCAAAAGGCGCCCGTGCTAAGCGTGCGCCAGCATGTCGAGGAAATCATGCGTGTAGCGCTCGTAGCGCTCGGGCGGATAGCTCTCGGGATCGGTCAGGATCATCCGTCCCGCCTGCTCGCAGAAGTCGCGGATGGCACGCGCGGTGAGCTCCACATCGAGCTGGCTAGGAAGCTCGCCGCGCTCGACGCCCTGGCGGACGTGCCGCTCGATCCGCTCGAGCACTTGCGCCCGGCCCCCCTCCACGTGTTGACGGACGATCGGGGGTGTCCCCTCGAGCGGGAGCAGGATCAGACGCCAGGTGGCGGGCCGGGTCGTGACGGCCTGGAGGAACCTCGTCACGCCGCCGGCCAGAAACGCGCTGGGGGCCTCGCCGTCCTTAACCTCGGGGACCACGTGCGAAAGCTGCTCGAGCGAGATCCGCTCCTCGCGCTCGATCACGGCGTGGAGAAGCCGGTTCAGGTTGGGGAAGTGGTCGTAGACCACCGGCCGCGTAATACCAGCGGCGCGGGCAATCGCCTCGATCGAGACGCGCGCGTAGCCCCGGTCCAGGATCACCTCGAGGGCGGCGTCGATCAGGTGTTCGCGTCGCTGCTCGGGCGACATCCGCGGCGCGTACGGGCGCCGACGTCTGCGTGGGCCGGACACGGGACGTGCAGCCATTGAAGGCCAGGCTAGCGGGGGATCAGCCACGCAGGCGCCGCCTGCGGCTCCGGCCCTCCAACACCTGGCGCAGCACGTCCTCGTTCCACTCGTGGGTCCTGAGCAGCCGGTAGCGCTCGGCCGCAATGTCCATGTAGGCCTCGGTGGCGGTGCAACTCTCGACGAGGCCGGCGTCGCGCAGCATCGCGACGACCGGGCGATACTCGGTTTCGAGCCAGAGCTCCGCGGTGTGCTTGCGGTCGAGGGGCTCGCCCTGGCTCTGCATCACGCGGAAACCCCACGCCTCGACCGCCTCGGCCAGTTCGTCGTACTCATCGGGGTCGGCCAGCTGAATCTCCGTCCGCGCCGGGATGGGGAGAGGCACGCGTTCGAAGAACACGCGCTCGTGGCTCTTGACCGGCAGGTCTGAGAGCTTCAGCGCCTTGTCGGCGTCGACTCGCGTCTTGACCTCGGTGACATAGGCGTCTATGTCGCTGCGGCCGAGTGCGCGTGCGACCGACACACGGTGGTGACCGTCGCGGACGAAGTAGAGGTGTCCCACCTTGAC
>DATBYI010000811.1:0-5772 GCA_036513815.1 Solirubrobacteraceae bacterium | reverse complement strand
CCGAGGCGCGCCACCTCAACGCCCGCCGGATGCGCGCCGGGGACGTTCACGTTCAGCAGCGTCCCCGCCGGCAAAGGCGTGTTCTCGAGCTCCGCCACGAGGTTGGCCGTGAACGACGCCGCCACACTGAAGTCGAAGCCGGTTCCGACCCTGAAGTCAAGCTCGCGCGCGCTCGACTGCTGCGACACCGCGATGCCCGGCAGGCCGAGCACGATCGCCTCGAGCGCGGCGGCCACCGTGCCGGAGTAGGTGATGTCATCGCCCAGATTGGAGCCGTGGTTGATGCCGGACACGACGAGCTCCGCCTCGAACCCCTCGACCAGCCCGAGGTTCGCCAGGCGAACACAGTCGACCGGCGTGCCGTCGGTGGCGTAGCCGACCGTCCCGTCGCCGAACTCGACCTCCTGCACCCACAGCGGCCGGCGCGTGGTGATCGAACGGGCCATGGCGGAGCGGTTTCCGTCGGGCGCGATGACCGCGAGCTCGATCCCGTCGAGTCGCTGCAGGGCGCGTCTGAGGGCCTGGAGGCCCTCGGCCTCGATCCCGTCGTCGTTGGTGAGAAGCACTCGCATGCCGCTCTCCTGATGCTATCCGCGGGCCCGGCCGAGGCGGTCGAGCGCCCGGACGATCGCGGCCAGTACGAGCAGTGGCTCGTCGTCAAGCTGGCGCCCGGTGAACCGGAGCACCTCGTAGCCGGCCTCCTTGTGCACGATGTCACGGCGATGATCGCGTTCAAACGCCGCGCGAGGGCTGTGGAAGGGGTAGCTGTCGAGCTCGACGATCAGGCGTTCGTCCGGCCAAAGGAAGTCGGCCGTGTACCCCGCGACGAGCTGGTTGACCTTCGGGATGGGTAGCTTGGCGCCCCGGATGAGCTTCAGCAGCGCTCGCTCTCCTTTCGAGCGCGTGCGTTTCGGACCCCCGGGCTGGCGCAGGATCGCGCGAACGCGGCCGACGCCTGCCTGACTGGACACGCGCTCGATCGCGGCCAGGATCTCGCTCTCATCGGTCAGGCGGGTGCCGCACGCTTCGGCGATCGCCCACTCGAGCGCGTCGCCACGAGCAGTCACCGCGTAGTCCACCACCGTCCGCGCCGGCGAGGTCACTGGGATGCCGGACTTGGTGGCGCGATCACGAGGATGGAGCACGCGCGCTTTGTGCACGACGAGGTCCGTCCGGCTGCGGCAGTTGCGTCCTGGAACGGTAACTTCGACCTCGCCCGGAGGGTGCTTCAGTAGACCCCAGAGGGCGGCGGCCGACCGGTGGCTGACGAACGCGGGTGGTCCGACCGCGAGGACCGCGGCGAGCTCGAGTGCGCCGGGAGCCGGAACGTCGTGCCCGACGAGAAAGACGCCGCGGAAAACCTGGTGCAGGGTCCGCCGGATACGTCGACTCGCGATCGCACCACGGCCGACGCCGGCTATTTCCAACTGGACCGTGGTGATCAGGGCAAGCTGTCGGCCGGCCACCCAAGAAACGGCAGGATCTCCCCCGCCGTTCGCCTCCACAAAGTGTCTCAGCGCCGTCTCCGTGACCAGCGAGGCCACATAAGCATGTGGGGCACGCTTATGTGTACTCGGCGGCTTGGAGGGGCCCGGTGAGACACGTTTGGCATCGGGGTCGGCGGCCATCGGGACTAAAGAGCCCGCAGAGCCGCGAACCCTCCCCGCCACCGCGCCACTTGTTGCAGAACCGCGACGAAGCTACGACGAAGCCGTCAGTCGCGGGCACGTGACGGCGACCGTCATGCGCCACCGCGTCGCTGGTTCCGTCACGCCGAGGCGCCGTCACGCGCCCGCGCCATCACCCCCCGGCGCCATCACCCCCCGGCGCCATCACCCCCCGCGCCATCACACCCCGGCGTCGTCAAACGCCACCGCCGTCACCCGCCGGCAAGACCCGCTCGCCACCGTAGCCCACGCGGGCCAGGTACAGCCCATGCGCCGGCGCCGTGGGACCGGCGTCCGAGCGCGGCGCCCCGTCAAGCAGGGCGGCGAACGACTCCACCGTCCGCCGGCCAATCCCAACCTCGAGCATCGTGCCCACCAGCACCCGGTTCATCTGGCGCATGAACGCGTCGGCCTCGATCCAAAACTCGAGGACGTCGGAGTCCCGGCCGGCGCCCCGTCGCCAGAACGCGGAGAGCACCTCTCGCGAGAAGCGCTCGTGATACGTCTCGGTCGGCGTGAACGCGGTGAAGTCGCGTACCCCCACCAGAGCGGAGGCGCACGCGGACAACGCCACACCATCGAGCGGCCGCGAGAACCACAGCGCCCGCCCCGCCTCGAACACCGACCGCGCCCGGCGAGTCAACACCCGATAGCAGTACGCCCGCGAGGTGGCGTCACGCCGCGCATCGAACCCCTCCTCGGCCGCGACACACGACAGCGCCGCCACATCGGAGGGCAACACAGCATTCAGCGCCCGCACGGAAACCGGAGCCCCGTCATACGAAGCCACCTGCCCCCACGCGTGAACCCCGGAGTCGGTCCGCCCCGCGACCACAAGCGACACGCTCTCCAGCCGCAAAATGACGCAGAGGGCGCGCTCAACCTCCGCGGCAACCGTGCGCACCCCGCGCTGCTTCGCCCACCCCGCGAAGCCCGACCCGTCGTACTCCAGAACGAGCCGGGAGACCACCCGGATCGCTAGACCAGCTCCAGCAGCACCATCTCGGTCGAATCCGACCGCCGCGGCCCCAGCTTCAAGATCCGCGAATACCCGCCGGGCCGCTCGGTGTACCGCGGCGCGATCTCCTCGAACAGCTTGTAGACCATGAACTTGTCTTGACCCAGAGCGGACAACGCCTGGCGCCGCGCATGCAAATCACCGCGCTTGGCCAGCGTGATCAGCTTCTCGAGCTCGGGCTTGACCGCCTTGGCCTTGGCCTCGGTCGTCCGGATCCGCTCGTGCGCGATGACTTCCTTGGACAGGTTCATCAGCAGCGCCTTGCGGTGCGCCGCATCACGGGACAGCTGGTATCGGTTGCGTTGGTGGCGCATGGGACTAAAGAACCGCGGAAGACGGTACCGAGAAACTACTCGTTCCGCAGCCCCAGACCGCGGGCATGCAGAGTCTCGATCACCTCGTCGATCGACTTCTTGCCGAAGTTCGGGATCGCCGCCAGCTCCGATTCAGACTTCGACACGAGATCGCCGACAGTCTGGATGCCGGCACGCTTCAGGCAGTTGTACGAGCGCACACCCAGCTCGAGCTCCTCGACCAGGATGTCGTCCATCGCGTTCGGCGGACGCGACGGCACGCCGCCGACCGCGCCGGCGCCACCGGGCTCGAGCATCCCCGGCGCCCCGGCCTCGCGAAGCTCGACCACGCGCTCGGCGTCGGTGAAGATGGCCAGCTGCGAGATCAGGATCTCGGCCGCCTCGCGCAGGGCGGCGTGCGGGTCGATCGAACCGTCGGTCTCGATGTCCAGCGTCAGCTTGTCGTAGTCCGTCCGCTGCCCAACGCGGGCCTGCTCGACGTTGTAGGCGACGCGACGCACGGGCGAGAAGATCGAGTCGATCGGGATCACGCCGATCGGCTGGTCGGGAGACTTGTTCTCCTCGGCCGGGCGATAGCCACGCCCGCGCCCGATCGTGAGGTAGACCTCGAGCTTCGTCTTCTTCTCCAGCGTCGCGATGTGCGCGTCCGGATTGAGAATCTCGACGCCAGACGGCAGGTCGATGTCCTTCGCGGTGATGTCACCGGGGCCGGTAACGACCAGCGGCGCCTCGATTTCGGTGGCGTCCGAGTGCATCCGGCAGACGACACCCTTCAGGTTCAGGACGATGTCGGTGACGTCCTCCTTGACGCCGCGAATCGTCGAGAACTCGTGCGCCACGCCTTCGATACGCACGGACGTGACGGCCGCGCCGGCCAAGGACGAGAGCAAGACGCGTCGCAGCGAATTGCCGAACGTGTAACCGAAGCCCCGATCGAGTGGCTCGATCGTGAACGACCCGCGGTTGTCGTCAACACTCTCGGAAGAGATTCGGGGGACTTGGAAGTCGAGCATCAGGGTCCTAACGTCGTGGGTTCTTGCCGCCGTCTGGGCGGTTTCGGTGCCGCCGCCGGACAAACCGGTCGCGCGGCGAAAAGCTTTTGATTACTTCGAGTACAGCTCGACGATCAGCTGCTCCTGGACAGGAGCTGCGATCTCACGGCGCTCGGGCTTGCGCAGCACCTTGGCCGTGAGCGAGTCGTGATCCGCCTGCAGCCACGCCGGCACCTGACCGGTGAGCTCGGTGGCATCGCGAATCACCTGCGTCGCGGTCGACTTCGGATGGATCGCGATCACATCGTTGTCTCGCAGCTGATAGCTGGGGACGTTCACGCGCCGTCCGTTCACCGTCCAGTGCCCGTGCAAGATGAGCTGGCGAGCCTGCCGCCGGGAGGCGGCGAAGCCGAGCCGAACGAGCACGTTGTCGAAGCGGCACTCGAGCATGCGCAGGAGGTTCTCCCCGGTGATCCCGGGCTGGCGCGAGGCCTTCTGGTAGTAGATCCGGAACTGCTTCTCGAGTACGCCGTAGTAGCGCTTGGCCTTCTGCTTCTCGCGCAGCTGAACGCGGTACTCGCTCTGGCGCTGGCGCCCGCGACCGTGCTCACCGGGCGGGTAGGACCGCCGCTCGACGCCGCACTTGTCGGTCAGGCACCGCTCGCCCTTCAGGAACAGCTTCTGGCCTTCGCGGCGGCACTGCTTGCACTGCGGCGAGGTATCTCGAGCCATCAGACGCGCCTCCGCTTGCGGGGCCGGCAGCCGTTGTGGGCCTGCGGCGTGACGTCCTTGACGCCGGTCACTTCGAGCCCGGCCGCCTGCAGGGAGCGGATCGCCGTCTCGCGACCCGACCCGGGCCCCTTGACGAACACCTCGACGCGCTGCAGGCCGTGCTCGATGCCCTTCCGCGCCGCAGCGTCGGCGGTCACCTGAGCCGCGAACGGGGTCGACTTGCGCGAGCCCTTGAAGCCGGCGCCACCGGCCGACTCCCACGCGATCACGTTGCCCTCACGATCGGTCAACGACACGATCGTGTTGTTGAACGACGTCTTGATGTGCGCCTGGCCGATCGGGATGTTCTTGCGGACCCGCCTGCGTCCACGCTGAGGCCTACGAGGAGCTGGACTCACTTCTTGGTCGCCTTCTTCTTACCGGCGACCTGCATCCGCTTCGGACCCTTTCGCGTGCGCGCGTTGGTCTTGGTGTTCTGCCCATGGACGGGCAGACCGCGGCGGTGGCGCAGGCCACGATAGGAGCCGATCTCCTGGAGCCGCTTGATGTTCTGGGAGCGCTCGCGGCGCAGGTCACCCTCGACCGTGAGACCGGAGTCGATCGCCTCACGCAGGCGGATGACCTCTTCCTCGGTCAGGTCGCGGACCTTGCGGTCGGGCTCGATGCCGAGCTCCGAGAGCAGCTTGTTCGATTGCGAGCGGCCGACCCCGTAGATGTAGGTCAGTCCGATCTCGACTCGCTTGTTGAGGGGAATGTTGACACCGGAGATGCGTGCCATCTCAACCTTGCCTTTGCTTGTGGCGGGGATTTGAGCAGATGACGAGAACCCGCCCGTGCCGGCGGATGATCTTGCACTTCTCGCACATCGGCTTCACCGACGGTCGTACTTTCACGCTCGCTCGCTTCGCTCTCGTCGTCTATTGAAAACTAGTAGTTCCCGCGGCCCGGCTCTGGCGACCGGTTCGGTCGCCGCTACCGAGCTGCAGAGGCGCTCGCAGCGCATCGAAAAACGCGCGCGGGCGCGTAACGAGCGATGTTAGCAGGGGTAC
>DATBYI010000810.1:0-5227 GCA_036513815.1 Solirubrobacteraceae bacterium | reverse complement strand
ATGGGCGATGCTGGGCTCGAACCAGCGACCTCCGCCTTGTCGAGACGGCGCTCTCCCAGCTGAGCTAATCGCCCGGGAGGTCCCTAAATGTATCCACCTCGACCGAGGCGGGGTAGACTCGCCGGCGAGATGAGGCGAAGGGTCGCGGCGATGATCGCGGTGTTGGGCATCGCGGGGATTCCCGCGGTCTCGGATGCCGCACAACGAAGTGCCGCGGCCGCGATGCACGTTGCGGTCAAGCCGGCGACCGGATCGACCAAGTCCCACTTTGCCGTCAGCTTCCGCGCCGGCGTGAAGACCGGGCTAAGCGGTTCGCTCGATCGCAGCTACCGCGTGACCGCCGGCACGACCAAGCGGGCCGGGTGCAAATCGAGCGTGTCCGCGCCGACGCCGGCATCGGCTCAAGGCGCGACGGTCAAGGCGACGCTTTCGCCGGGCGGGCAATCGGTCTGGTGCGCGGGCAGCTACCACGGACAGGTGTGGCTCTACCAGTCGGTCCGCTGCGGACCGCCGGCGGATATCGCCTGCCCGCAGATCGAGATCCGCCCCGAGGTCGTCGGGACATTCGGCTTCCGCGTCACGCGCGGCTGACCGCCCCCGTCTCACTAGCATCCGAGGGGCAATGGAGCTCGAGCTTCCCGACGGCAATGTCCTCACCCTGCCCGACGGCGCCACCGGCGCCGACGCGGCGGCCGCGATCGGCCCCGGCCTGGCTCGCGCGGCACTCGCGGTCAAGGTCAACGGCGAGGTCCGCGACCTGGCGCGGCCTCTGTCCGACCCCTCCAACGGGTCCGACGGCGACCCGGGCCCGCTCAAGCTCGAGGTCATCACCGACCGCAGCGGCGAGGATGCGCTCAGCCTGATTCGCCACGACGCCGCGCACGTGCTCGCCGCGGCGGTGATGGAGCTCTACCCCGGGGTGAAGATCTCGATCGGACCGCCGATCGAGAACGGCTTCTACTACGACTTCGACTTCCCGGAGGGCATCACCGTCTCGGAGGGGGACTTCGAGCGAATCGAAGCCAAGATGCGCGAGCACATCGCGGCCGACGAGCCATTCGAGCGCGAGGACGTGCCGGCCAGCGTCGCGCTCGACCGCTTCCTGAGGGAGGGCCAGGATTACAAGGCCGAGCTGATCGAGGATCTCGTCGAGCACGACGGCGTGCCGACCGTGTCGCTCTACACCAACGGTCCGTTCACCGACCTGTGTCGCGGGCCGCACGCACCGTCGACCAAGCGGATCAAGGCGTTCAAGCTCCAGTCGGTCGCCGGGGCGTACTGGCGGGGCGACTCGAACCGCCCGATGCTGACCCGCATCTACGGCACCGCGTTCTTCTCGGACAAGGACCTGCAGGAGTACCTCGAGCGACTCGAGGAGGCACGTGCCCGCGATCACCGTAAGCTCGGCCCCCAGCTCGGGCTGTTCACATTCTCCGAGGTGTCGCCCGGCGCGGCATTCTGGCTGCCCGGGGGGACCGAGGTGTTCAACTCACTCGTCACGCTGAGCCGGGAGATGGGGCGCGAGCGCGGCTACGTCGAGGTCAAGACCCCGCTGATCTACGACAGCTCGCTGTGGAAGACCTCGGGTCATTGGGACAAGTACCGCGGCGAGATGTTCATCACCGAGTACGAGGACCGCCAGATGGCGATCAAGCCGATGAACTGTCCCGGCCACTGCCAGCTGTACTCGACCGAGCGTCACTCCTACCGGGAGCTGCCGATTCGCTACTGGGAACCCGGCCTGTTGCACCGGCGCGAGCCGAGCGGCACGCTGCACGGACTCCTCCGCGTCAGGCACTTCGCCCAGGACGACAGCCACATCTACTGCACCGAAGACCAGATCCAGGAGGAGGTGGCGGGCGTGCTCGAGTTCGCCTTCGCCACCTACGCCGTGTTCGGGCTTGACGTCACTCTCGAGCTATCGACCCGCCCGGAGAACCGCATCGGCGGCGACGCGCTGTGGGACCACGCGGAGACCGCGCTGCTCCAGGCGCTCGACAGTCAGGGGCTTAGGTACACCGTCAACCCGGGCGACGGCGCGTTCTACGGCCCGAAGATCGACATGCATCTGACGGATTCACTGGGCCGCTCCTGGCAGCTCGGGACCTGTCAGCTCGACTACAACATGCCGGCGCGGTTCGGCCTCACCTACACCGGCGCCGACAACGCCGAGCATCAGCCCGTGATGATCCACCGCGCGCTGATGGGGTCCTACGAACGGTTCATCGGGATCCTCCTCGAGCACCTGAACGGCGAGCTGCCGCCCTGGCTCGCGCCCGTGCAGGCGATCGTGCTGCCGATCACCGACCGTCACATCGACTACGCGCGGGCCGTGGCGGATCGGATGCGGGCGAGCGGGCTTCGGGGCGAATTCGACGACCGCTCCGAGTCGGTCGGCCGCAAGATCCGCGACGCCGAACTGCGCAAGATCCCGTACATGCTGGTGGTCGGCGACCGCGAGCAGGAGTCAGAGCAGGTGGCGGTCCGCGAACACCGTCGCGGCGACGTCGGATCGGAGCCGGTCCCGGCGTTCGTCGAGCGACTTTCCGAGCAGGTGAAAACCCGCGCCAACCTGTAGATCCGCCGCTATACTCGTATCTGTTGATCCATGCGCGAAATCACATAGGGCCCGTCACCGCTTGACGTTCCCCACTCATCGCAGCTAGTGCCGGTCCCTCGTAAGTTCGATCGGCGCCCGCCCGAACGGGACCAGACTCGGATCAACGACCGTATTCGCGTGCCCGAAGTGCGCCTGATCGGCGACGACGGCAAGCAGGTCGGGGTCGTTAAGACAGCCGAGGCGTTGACGTATGCCCAGGAGCGAGACCTCGACCTGGTCGAAGTCGCTCCGGAGGCCCGCCCGCCTGTCGTGCGCGTGCTCGACTACTCCAAGTACAAGTACGAGCAGGCCCAGAAGCAGAAGGCCGCGCGCCGCCATCAGCAGCAGATCACGGTGCGAGAGATCAAGTTCCGCCCGAAGATCGCTCAGAACGACTACGACACCAAGAAGGGCCATGTGGCGCGGTTCCTGCGACACAAGGACAAGGTGAAGATCACGATCATGTTCCGCGGTCGCGAGGTCACCCACCCGGAACGCGGCACGGCGTTGCTCGATCGCCTGGCCGGTGAGCTCTCCGAGCTCGCGGTGGTGGAGCAGTCGCCGGTCCAGGACGGGCGCAACATGACGATGCTGCTGGCGCCGTCGAAGGCCGTGCTCGCGGGGGAGAAGGATGGGCGGCCGGACAAGGCCGCCGACGAGCACGAGGCGAACGAATCGCCGGTCGCGGATTCAGACGGCGCGCAGACCGAGGCGTCCGCTGAGGAGACGAGCGAAACGTCCGCTGACGAGACGAGCGAGACGGCTGTCGAGGAGACGAGCGAGTCGCCCGTCGAGGACGACGCGAGCGAGGCGCCTGCCGAGGACGACGCGAGCGAGGCGCCTGCTGAGGAGGGCTCGAGCGAGGCGACTGTCGAGACGAGCGACGCCCCGCCCAACGGACAGCCCGACGGCGAGGCTGCCGCCTCGCGTCCACGCGGCGCCGCCGCCTAGCGCGTCGTCGACTCCCCGGCCTGGCCCGCGCCACGGCCGGTCACAAATCGCGCCGTTTCTACAATACGAGGGTATGGAGGGGGCCGACCCTCGTACCGATGGGGAGCTGCTGGTGGCGACGGCAACCGATCCCGACGCGTTCGGGACGTTCTTCCGCCGCCACGTTCGCGGCGTGCTCGGGTTCTTCCGCCGGCGCGGCGCGAGCCCGGAGGTGGCCCTCGACCTAACCGCCGAGACGTTTGCCGCGGCGCTCGAGGCGTCCTCGCGCTACGAGCTCCGGCCGGAGCCCGCGCGTAACTGGCTCTACGGGATCGCCTGGAACAAGCTTCACGAGGCGCAACGGCGCGGCCACGCCGAGGATGCCGCCCGCCGCACGCTCGGAATGGCGCCAATCGTCCTCACGGACGAGGGGATCGCGCGGATCGAGGCGCTCGCGGGCTCGCCGGCGCTCGAGCTGATGGAGTCACTCCCGTCCCAGCAGCGCGACGCCGTACGCGCGCGTGTGATCGACGGCCGCGAGTACGACGAGATCGCCGAGGAGCTTCGCTGCTCGCCCAGCCTGGTGCGCAAGCGGGTCAGCCGCGGGCTGGGGGCGATGCGATCGAAACTCCAGGAGCTGCCCCACGATGCGTGACGACCCAATTTCCCTGCTCGAACGCGAGTTGGTGGAGGCGGCGAAGCGGCGGGTGCAACCGGCCGGCTCAGCCACCGCGAGGGGCCGGCGCAGTTCCCTTGGCGCGTTCGCCGCGGTGGTTTTGTCCGGTGTCGCGGTGGCGGTGGCGCTCGGGGCGCTGGTGTCGCTGCGTGGCCACCGGGCTGCCCTACCGGTTTCCTCGTCGCGGCCGCCGGCTGCCGTCATCCCGGGACGACGGCAGCTAATCGACGTCCTCGGCGTGCTGCGCCGGCCGCAGCGAAGGCCGACCTGAGCGGGCCCTGGTTCCGCGAAGGCGGGTTCCCGTTCGCGCGGCGACGCGGTACCACGGTGGACACGTCTCTTATCCGCCGCGCGACGGTGACGCCGTGGGGAGATGCGGTGTACCTGGTCCCGCTCAGGCCGTCCCCCGGGACGGGTCCTGGGCGCCTTGCGATGGAGGGTGTTTCGGTGTTCGTCGGGTCCGGGGGCGACTGCTGCTCGACGGCGACGGACCTCGAGACCAGTGGTGATCTCTCATGGGGGGGCGCGGGCCGTGCGTTCGCCGGTGGCTCGACCAAGACGCAGTACGTGCTCGTCGTCCCCGACGATGTGGCCGGGGTGGAGTTCTACTTCCCGCCTGAGGCGATCCCGGCCGGCGGTCCCGTCTACCACCACAGCCTTGCCGTCACCGTCCCGCTGCGGGACAACGTCGCCGCGATTCAGGTCAGCCGCCAGTGCTGCTCGGGCGCGCCGGCGACGATCTGGTTCAGGTCCGACGGCACGGTGGTCAACCGGACCGGGAGCACGAGCCCGCGGCCCTCGCCGCCCCGGCCCGGCCCGGAGACGCCGCGCGGCGCCCGTTCGGCAGCGCCACGTTCACGGTGAAACGCTGACGTCTGCTTTACTAGCGGCAGTTCGATGCCCAAGATGAAGACGCATTCCGGCGCCAAGAAGCGCTTCAAGCTGACCGCCAACGGCAAGGTCCGGGGACGGCGCGCTTTCTCGACCCACATCCTCGAGAAGAAGACGCCCAAGCGCAAGCG
>DATBYI010000809.1:0-8333 GCA_036513815.1 Solirubrobacteraceae bacterium | reverse complement strand
GTCGGGTAGTCCGCGGCCGGCGCTGAGACGCGGCGGTCAGTCGGTGATCGCGATGTGGCCCGGCTGGGCCTCGACGCGTGCCAGCCACGCGTTGATGGCCGGGTAGGGCTCGAGCTCGAACCCGCCCTCGGGGGCCACGTGGGTATAGGCGTAGAGCGCGATGTCGGCGATCGTGTAGCGGTCGGCGACGAGGAACTCCCGCCCGGTCAGGTGCCCCTCCATGGCCTTGAGCGCGGCAACGCCGCCGCGTCGCTTGGCCTCGGCGTCGCTCTCGGACGGCGTGATGCCGGCGATCGCCCAGAAGCGCGCCACCGCGATGTACGGCTCGTGGCTGTACTGCTCGAAGAACTGCCACTGGAGCACCTGCGCGCGCTCGTAGCGATCCTCGGGCAGGTAGGGCGTGCCCTCGGCGAAGAAGAACGTGATCGCGTTGGACTCGCCGAGCGTGCGGCCGTCGTCGAGGACGAGCGTCGGCACGCGCAGGCCCGGGTTGAGGCTGCCGAGGACCTCGCCCCGGTTGGAGCGGTCGATCACCGACAGCTCCTGACGCTCGTACTTGATCCCGAGGTGGGCGAAAAGCTGGCGGACCTTGTAACAGTTGCCCGAGACGCGCGAGTCGTAGAGCAGCATCGCCCGGAACTTTAGTCAGGCCGCCGCGGCCTCCACGGGCTCGAACAGCGGCCGGGCCGCGTCGTCGGCCCACATCAACGACTCGACGTAGAGCTCGCCGGCCCCCTGCACGAGCTTCTGGGCGCGGTCGAAGTTGCCCGCCTCGAGCGCGGTCACGCACTCGAGCAGCGCGCCCTTGTCGCCCTTGCGCTTGGTCAGCGCGTCGCGCATGTCGGCCGGGAACGGGATCAGGGCGACGACGTCCTCGATCGGAGCGTCCATGAGGGCGTCGATCACCGAGAACAGCCCGAGCGTGAACAGCTCGCCGGGCCTGGGTCCGGGCAGCCGCTCGCCGGCGCGCTCGCAGAAGCGGGCCCGGGTCAGCGCGGTCACGGTGAGCTCGGGCGGCTTGCCGTCGACGCTGGCCAGGACGGTGAGCGTGGCCCACCGCTTGAGGTTCTGGACGCCGAGCAGGGCGAGGGCCTGGCGGATCGAGCTGATCTCGAAGCGCAGCCCGAAGAAGGCGGAGTTGATGTAGCGCAGCAGCCGGAAGCTGAGCCCGACGTCGCGGCCGATCATCCGTTCGAGCTCGCCGAGCTGGACGGTCGAGTCCTGAAGGGCGGCCAGGACCTCGAGCAGCGAGGTGCGGTTGGCGAGGATGCCCCGGTTGTGCAGCAGTTCGGGGCGGCAGAAGAAGAAGCCCTGGAAGAGGTCGCACCCGAGCTCGGCGCAGAAGGCGTGATCCTCGTGCGACTCGACCTTCTCGGCCAGCAGCGTCACCCCGTAGGGCTTGAGCCGGTCCACCTGCTCCACCATCCCGTCGCGTCCGAGCGCGAGCACGTCGAGCTTCACGATGTCCACGAGCGACAGCAGGCGCTCGGCGCTCACGCTGTATTCGAAGTCGTCGAGCGCGAGCCGGTAGCCCTGGCGCTTGAGGTCGATCAGGGCGTGGACGAAGCGCTCGTCGAGGAGCTCGTCCTCGAGGATCTCGAGGCCGACCACCGACGGCGGCATCGTCGCGGCGAGCCCGTCGAGGACGAACTCACGGGAGACGTTGACCCAGGCCGTCTTCGAGCCGACGATGCGCTCGAGCCCGATCTCGGTGAACGAGTTGAGGACGACCGACGCGGTCGCGCCCTCCGAGTCAGCCACCAACGCGTCGGTCGCGTCGCCGCCCCGGAACAGCAGCTCGTAACCGGCGACGTGGAGGTCCCGATTGAAGATCGGCTGGCGGGCGACGAAGACTTCTGGCATTGCGAACGCTTGCTGGCAGTACTCCTTTCTGCCTAAATCGGCCCGACGCGCCGGAATCTGAACCCTCACCGTCATTACCCTTACCACCGTGGGGCCCCTGATCTCGAGCGACGCGCTCCCGCCGGACGCCGCGTTGCTCGACGTGCGCTGGGAATTGACCGGGCCGCGGCTGTCTGACTACCTGGACGGGCACATTCCTGGGGCGGTGTTCGTCGACCTCGATACCGCCCTGGCCGGGCCGCCGGGGCAAGGCGGGCGCCACCCACTTCCCGCCGCTGGCGATTTTCAGCTCGCGATGCGCGCTGCCGGCGTTTCCGGCGAGCGGCCGGTGGTCGTCTACGACGCCGGCAACTCGATCCCGGCGGCGCGGGCGTGGTGGCTCCTTCGGTACTTCGGTCACCCGCGGGTCTCTGTCTTGGATGGGGGTTTCGGTGGCTGGTCAGCCGGCGGACACGCCATCGAGCCGGGCGGTGTCGCAGCCGCCCCAGGTGATTTCGTCGCGCGACCCGGTGGGATGCCGCTACTCGACGCGGCCGGCGCCGTGCGGCTCGCGGCCGGTGGCGGCGACGGCGCGGGCGCCGGCGTGCTCCTCGACGCCCGGGCTCCCGAGCGCTTCCGGGGCGAGAGCGAGCCGATCGACCCGGTGGCGGGCCACATCCCCGGGGCGGTCAACCTGCCGAATTCGGAGCTGCTGGACGGCGCAGGGCGCTTCCTAGGGGCCGAGACGCTGCGGGAGCGTTTCGCCGGCGTCGGCGTGCACGACGGAGTACCAGTGGGGGCCTATTGCGGTTCAGGGGTCAGCGCGGCACATGAGGTGCTGGCCCTGGCGCTGGCCGGTTACCCGGCGGCGCTGTATGTCGGCTCATGGAGCGACTGGATCACGGATCCCGGACGGCCTGTGGCCGCCGGCGCTTGACCCTGCGGCCAGCGACCGTGTCGACCGCGGCCGGTGACAAGCGGGACGCGCGGGACAGCGCTACTCGTCTACTGCCGAAGCTCAAACCAGGCCACCGCGAACCGCGCGCACGGCGGCTTGAATGCGGTTCTCGACCTGCAGTTTGAGAAGGATGCTCGAGACATGGTTCTTGATCGTGTGCTGGCTCAGGAACAGCGCGCTCGCGATTTCAGAGTTGTCAAGCCCCCGGGCTAGCAGATCCAAGACCTCCAGCTCGCGTGCGGTCAGGTCCGCCCCGGTAAGCGAGGGCTCGACCTCCTGCGGCTCGCGCAGGCGGCGTATCAGGTGGCGGGCGATCCGCGGCGAGATGAATGATTCCCCGCGTTCAGCTGCGCGGATTCCCTCGATGATCTGCTCGACGGGGGCATCCTTCAGCACGTAGCCACACGCTCCTGCGAGCAGCGCGTCCATTACGTGCTGATCATCAGCGGACACCGTCAACACCAGCACGCGCACCAGTGGTGCCACCGCGGTCAATCGCTGCGTCGCCTCGATCCCGGACATGCCGGGCATAGTGAGATCCATCAACACCACCCCCGGGCCCATCTCAGCCGCTGGCTGGATGGCGTCCGCGGCGAGTGCCGCGTCGCCGACAACGCGGATCCCTCGCTCCTCGAGAAGACCAATCAGCCCACGACGGAACAATTCGTGGTCGTCGACCACTATGACCTTAAGGTCACTTCCCCTCACGACTCCGATGAGGTTATCCGGTCGGCTCCGAAGCGCGTGGGCAACCGCGGGATGTCCGCGACCTCCGGCGGGAATCCGGCGGGACCGTGAGCCCGCGTTTGGCGTTTTACCTGTTTCTTGTGCTTCAACGGATCAGGGAACAGTGAGCTTAAGCTGGGTCCCGCCGGCGGGACCGGAATGCGCACTCAAGTGGCCGCCGAGTGCTGCGGCGCGAGCCCGCATCGTCCGGAGGCCCATACCGCAAGTATCGGTGTCGGTGATCCCCCATCCGTCATCGGTGATGCGCATGACAAGGTCTCCGCCGCCCGTACCCGACAGGACCACGTCGACACGGCGGGCCCGGCCGTGGAGTGCCGCGTTCACGATCGCCTCGCGAGCGATCCGCACGATGTGTTCTCGGTCCACGAGGTCCAAGTCGGTGCTCGCCCCAAGCCCCGCGGTCATCTCAACCCAAATCTCAATCTCCAAGCTGTAGCGATGACGCAGGTCGTCTGCGATCAGGCGGAGCGCCGCTTCCGTTGTGGGAGCAGTCGACGCCGACAGATCGGCGATCACGCCGCGCGAGGTGGCGAGCGCGTTTCGAGCCGCAACCATGAGCGGATGCTCGGGCTCCAGTTCCGCCCCGAGGCGCTGGCCTTGTGCCGCGATGCACGCTAGATCCTGCGCCAATCCATCGTGGATGTCACGGGCGATCCGTTCACGCTCTGAGCTAATCGCCGCAAGCGCTTCTGCCCGGTGCGCTCTGGCGTACTCCCAGTACGCGCTTGCGAGGAGCATTGCGTAAGCCGCCAACCGAAGTCCTTCGCGCGGCGTAATCCAATTCGTGGCCACTGCCGGGATGGCCAGGTATTGCAACCGAGCGCCGGCCAGCAGGAACGACGCTCCGGCCAGGAACGCACACCGGGTCGCTCCGCGCTGGGCCTGGCGCAGGAAGGCGAGCGCCGAAACGAGCAATACGGTCGCCGCGACGCCGTTGACGGCAAGCTCCAGCGGGTGGTCGACGGCACCTCGGATGCCGAGCTCCTGCAAGCTTGCGCTCCAGCGCGAGCCCGTGCCTTGCTCCAGCAGCTCGGTCACGATGACGATCGCGGCACCGGCCAGCGCTGCGAGTCCGATCAGGCGGCGGTTGGGATACCTGATCGACTTGCCCGGTGCGAACGCCGCGGCGGCGAATGCAACCGAGACGATCAGATCGGAGGCGAGTCTGGCGCCGCCGCCAGACTCCGCCTTCGTTCCACCTATAAGAGCGGGCGCAGCGCAGTAAACAAAATCGGTGAGGGCCACGCTGACGAGGGCGCACAAGAGCAGCAGATCGGGCAGCCGGCCACTGCGCTGAAAATTGGCAACGAGTAGACGGGCGGTGCAGATCGCCGCAATCACGATGATCGTCTCGATCGCGGCGCGGCCACGCGGACTGGTGGCATGGATCGGCCGCGCAAGCTCGAAGCCGAGGACAGCCCCCGACAGAACACCGGTCGAGACTGCCAAGCGTGTGAACCACCCCGGCCCCAAGCCGACCCTAACGAGCCTGATCGGCGAAGCCGTTACGCCACTACTCATCGTTCCACCCCAGTGCCGCTATCGGCCCGGGGCGACCGCCGTCAAAACACCTCTACTAATGTGCCGACTCGAGCCGCCCCGCTCGTGCGCACCCCATCAACCGCTCGCCCCCTGGCGACTTCACACCAGACGTTTTGCGCAGCAAAAAGTTATCAAACAAGGGCGTTCCTGTCAATCCCTTGTTAAAGCCTGGCAAACCTTCGAGGACTTGCTCAGCATCCGACGCCCGGACGGGTTCCGCCGGGGGCAAGGCAAGAGATCTGGATGATGGGATTGTTCCCAGCTCGAATCGTGAACTTGTAGTACTTGCCGACCCAACCCGGACGCCTGATCATCACGACGATCGTGGCTCGGGGATGCAGAGGGTCCTTCCGGAAGGGGCCGGCCAGGTCGATGCTGCCGCCGATCGGACACTTGGGCTTACCTTTGTTGCCGCACCGCTTGGGTTTCGCAACCCTGCTGGTGTGTGTTGCGAAGGGGCAGCCTCGGCCGTGACATTTGACGAGCACGGTCGCGTCGGAGGACACCCAGTTGACAAAGAGCATGGCGACCTTCGTGTCAGCGGGCGAGTAGTTGAACGTCCACTGCATCGTGGCGCTTATGAGACCGACCACTTGCACGGGCGCTCGCACCACAGTGACGGACTCCGCCGCCGCGGCGGAGCCGGTGAAGTTCGAGTCGCCGCCGTACCTCGCGGTGATGCTGTGCGTGCTAACCGCGTTGTAGGTGAGCGTGCACGTCGCGCTCAGCTTCACCAGCGCCTGGGCGAGGCATGAAGCGATCGGGCTGCCGTTGTCGAAGAACTCAACCGAGCCTGACGGCTCAACGGGCCCGGAACGGCTTGCCGGAGGTGCGATCGTCGCTGTGTAGGTCGTACTCTGACCGACGTCCACTGTCGTCGATACGTTCAGGGAGACGGAGGTCGAGTCGGGCGTGACTGTGATGGTCGTGGCGCCCGTCGAGCCCGGCGCGGTCGATGAGGTGTTCGGTACGAACACGGCCGTGAGTCGTTCGGGGGACGTGGAGGCAGCAAAGGAGGCCTGGCACGTGGCCCCGGGATTCGACGGCGTGATCGGCACCGCGACACAGTTCGCGATCGGTGCGCCGCCGTCGTCGAACGTGATTGCTCCGGCGGGGGAGCCGGGCCCAGGATTGACGGTCGCGAACAGAGTCACGGTTTGGTTTGTGACAAGCGCTGAGGGCGAGGCCACCAGCGACGTCGTGCTGGGGCCGGCGGCCTGAACGAGCGCCCCCTTACCCGAAACGGCGGGCGACACGGAGCTGTCGGTGGCGGTGATGGTTGCCGAGCCAACGGTCGTCGAGCTTCTGACCTGGACACTGTATGTCCCGTTGCCGTTGTCCGACACCTGACCGAAGAACTGCACGGCATCAGTGGATTTGAAGCTGACATCTTGACCGGTCAGGAGATGGCCCTGAGCGTCTTTGACGGTGGCGGTCGCGATGGCGGTCGAGAGGCCGTCGGCGAGAATCACGGCCGGGCTCGTCGCCACCGTAACGCTGGACGCGGGACCGACGGTCTGGGTCAGGGTAGCTGTTCCGGAGACAGTGCCGTCGGTTGCGGTGATCGTTGGGGTGCCGACGGTGGTGGAACTTGTGATCGTCGCCGTGTAGGTGCCGCCGCCGGCGTTTGTCGTGGTGCTGACCTTGTCGGCTGTGTCGCTGGACGCGAAGGTGACGCTTTCGGCGGGCAGGAGGTGCCCTTGGGCGTCTTTGACGGTGGCGGTCGCGGTGGTGGTGGAGGTCCCGTTGGCGATGATCGACGTGGGGCTCAGCGCCACCGTGACGGTGGCCGCCGGCCCCGCGGTCTGGGACAGGGTCGCTGTTCCGGATGCGGCGCCGTCGGTTGCGGTGATCGTCGGCGTCCCGACGGTCGTGGAGCTCGTGATCGTCGCGGTGTAGGTCCCGCCACCCGCGTTTGTCGTGCCGCTGACCTTGTCGGCTGTGTCGCTGGAGACGAAGGTGACGTCTTCGGCGGGCAGGAGGTGCCCTTGGGCGTCTTTGACGGTGGCGGTCGCGGTGGTGGTGGAGGTCCCGTTGGCGATGATCGACGTGGGGCTCAGCGCCACCGTGACGGTGGCCGCCCCTCCCGCGGTCTGGGACAGGGTCGCTGTTCCGGATGCGGTGCCGTCGGTTGCGGTGATCGTCGGCGTCCCGACGGTCGTGGAGCTCGTGATCGTCGCGGTGTAGGTCCCGCCACCCGCGTTCGTCGTGCCGCTGACGTTATCGCCGCTGTCGCCGGACGCGAAGGCGACGCTTTCACTGGGGAGGAGGTGCCCTTGGGCGTCTTTGACGGTCGCGGTCGCGGTGGTGGTGGAGGTCCCGTTGGCGACGATCGAGGTCGGGCTGAGCGCGACGTCAACGGTGGCAGCGCCCCCTGCGGTCTGGGACAGGGTCGCGGTTCCGGTCAGCGTTGAAGTGGTATCAGTCGCGGTGATCGTCGCGGTCCCGACGGTCGTGGAGCTCGTGATGGTTGCGCTGTAGGTGCCGTCGGCATTGTCCGTCGTGGCGCTGATCGCCTCGCCGGAGTCGCTAGACGAGAACGCGACCGACTCTCCGGAGACGATGGCCCCCGTGCTGTCGGTCACGGTGGCGGTGGCGGTGGCGGTCGAGGTTCCGTCGGCCGTGATGCTGCTGGGCGACAAGGACACGGTGATCGCGGTCCCTGTCCCAGCCGCCTGGGCCGGCGGCGCGCCGGGCCACAAACTGATCCCCGCTGCCGCGAATAGACAGAGCCACAGAACTGCACGTTTATGGACCAATACCACTATGCCTTCCCTATCCGCGGGGTTCGAAGGTCCGGCGCGTGAGCAGCAGGATCGTCATTCCATCCACCTCCGGAGTGTGTTGGCTGGCGAGAACGCCGCCAATGGCCTTCGTCGGCCTTCGTGCGTTCAGTCCTGAACGATCGTGCTCAACGGGGTGCCGGCCTGGGTCGGCCGTGGTGGCGCGTCTGATCGAGGCTCCGGGGGCTGGGCAAGCTGGTCCCGGACATCCGCCGGGCCGTTACGCCACCGTGGTGACGGAACGGCCGGCGGATGCGGTCCTTCAGCCAGTAATCGAGTAGTCGTCGACCGTGAGGGTGGCCGGCAAGGCAGTCGGCACTCCAACGGAGAGTCCGAAGCTGACGCCGTCATACCCAGCTGGGAGCGCTTGTGGCAACGTCCACGTCGCCGTGCCCCAGGCGCCAGCCGCGGTGGCCGGGAAGGTAGAGCCACTGTCATCTGTCCAGTAGGTCCAGCTCCCG
>DATBYI010000808.1:0-5366 GCA_036513815.1 Solirubrobacteraceae bacterium | reverse complement strand
GGCAAAACGCCGGCGGCGAGCACACCGACCAGGGCGACGGCCGCGAGCACCACCGCGCTGCGGCGCAACCGCGCGAACCGGAGCAGCTCGTCGACGCGAAAGAACCCGCTGACCGCGACGATGACGATCGCCGCGAGCGTCGCCTGCGGGAGGTCCTTGAACAGCGGGGCCAGGAACGCACCGGTGAGCAGGATCAGGCCGGCGGCGATCGCCGAGGCCAGCTGCGACTTGCCGCCGGCGGCATCGGCGGCGGCGGTCTGGCTCGCGCCGCCGGACTGCACGAACCCCTTCGACAGACCGGCCAGCAGGTTCGAGCCTCCGAGCGCGATCAGCTCGCGATTTGCATCGATCGAGTACTGCTGCTGACTGGCCAGGGCGCGGGCCACCCCAACCGCCTCGGTGCTGACCAGCATGATCCCGAAGGCGGCCGGGAGCAGGTCGAGGAAGTCACGCGCGCTGGCGCCGGGGAACGACGGATGGGGGAGCGCGGTTGGGAGCTTGCCGACCACATCAACCCCGTGCGATGAGAGCTGCAGCACGGCGGACACCAGGATCGAGAGCACGAGCACGACGAGCGTGCCGGGCACCCGCGGGACTAGCCGTCGGAGACCGAGGAGCAGGACGAGGCTGGTCGCGCCGACCGCGAACGTTGGCCACTGAGTCGAGCCGAGGTCGCCGATCAGGTCGGCCACGCGCGGAAAGAAGTTGCCGCTCCCCGCCTTCACGCCGAACACGCTCGCGAGCTGGTCCGCTGTGATCGTCAGCCCGAGACCGAACAGGAAGCCGGTCATCACCGGCTTGGACACGAGGTCCGCGACGCCGCCTAATCGCAGGAGGCCAGCCCCGGCAAGCACGGCCGCGGACGCGATCGCGAGCGTCGCCGATAGCGTCGCGTAGCGCGCCACATCTCCGTGCGCGATCGGTCCGACCGCGGCGGCCGAGAGCGCGGACGCGGCCGTCGTCGCGCTCACGACGAGCGAGCGCGACCGCCCAAGCCAGGCGTACGCGAGCATCGCCCCCGGCGCGGCCATCAGGCCGGCTTGCGGCGGCAGGCCGGCGATCTGGGCGTAGGCCACGCACTGGGGCGTGACCACGCTCCAGATGATCAGCCCTGCGATCGCGTCAGCGCCAAGCCACTCGCGCCGGTACCGGCGGAGCCACCCCGGGACGACGGCCTGAACGGCCCCGGAGGCGATCCCGTCCCCCTTATTCGCGGGCCATCATGGCGACGGCCTGCTGCGGACGTCCACGTTGACGATTCCCTTGAACGGCGTGTACGGCACGTCGTAGAGCTCCTTGGTCGATCCCAGGACGCGGCGCGACCCCCGGCCGCGGGAAACGTCGCATCGTTCTGGGTGAACCCGAATCACCCCGGCCGGGTGATTCCCCTTCACCCCTCGCGGTTCGAGCATCCGCCCGTGACGACTTCTTCCCCGCCCCGGGCGCCGGCACGGAACATGGCGTGGATCCCTGGCGGCGAGTTCCTGATGGGCTCGGATCAGTTCTATCCCGAGGAGGCGCCCGTTCACCGAGTCGCGCTCGACGGTTTCTGGATCGACGAGCACTCCGTCACCGTGGCCGAGTTCCGCCGTTTCGTGAAGGCAACCGGCCACGTCACAGTGGCCGAGGTCGCGCCCGACCCGGCGGACTACCCGGGTGCGGACCCGGCGCTGCTCGTGCCGGGATCGCTCGTGTTCGCGCCGACTAAGGGTCCGGTCGACCTGCGCGATTTCCGGAACTGGTGGGAGTGGACCCCCGGCGCCTTCTGGCGCTGTCCCGAGGGGCCGGGCTCGAACGTCGGCGGCCGCGAGCTCCACCCGGTGGTCCACGTCGCGTACGCCGACGCCCTGGCCTACGCGCGCTGGGCTGGCAAAGAGCTTCCGACCGAGGCCGAGTGGGAGTACGCGGCCCGAGGGGGCCTCGAGCAGAACACGTTCGCCTGGGGAGACGAGTTCGCGCCTCGCGGGCGGATGATGGCCAACACCTGGCAGGGTGAGTTCCCCTGGCAGAACCTCCTGAGCGACGGCCACGCCGGGACCTCCCCGGTCGGGAGCTTCCCACCCAACGGCTACGGGCTGTACGACACGACCGGCAACGTCTGGGAGTGGACGTCGGATTGGTTCACCCCCCAGCACACCGGCGAACCGTCCAAGCCGTGCTGCGTGCCGCGCAACCCGCGTGTCGACTCCGACACGGGGAGCTACGGCCACGGCGAGGCGATCGCCCGCAAGGTGATCAAGGGGGGCTCGCATCTTTGCGCGCCCAACTATTGCCTGCGCTATCGCCCGGCCGCCAGACAGGCCGAGGCGATCGACACGTCGACGTCGCACATCGGCTTCCGGTGCGTCGTCCGTCCTCCGTCGGACGCTCCGCGCTAGCCGTCGGGCTCCTGTCTCACGCCGGCGCCGCGCGCCTCTTGCTGACGGCGCACGCCGACCCGTCCGGCCCAGACGATGGCCCGCACGATCCCGACGAACACGGCGAGGTCCAAGATCATCTGGATCGTGACCAGCACGCGCGCCGGGTCGGTCTTGGCGACGATGTCACCGAACCCCACGGTGGCCACGACCGTGACCGTGAAGTACATCGCGCTGACGTGATCGAGATGCTGTGTGAAGTCCGACGGATCCGCGTGCGAGAGCGACAGGTACGTGAACGCGAACACGACCACCAGCGCGGGCGCGGCCAGCGCGACTGACTCGACGGCGCGTATCTCGGGATGGTCGGCGTCGAGAATGCTCCGTACCTGCCAGCCGAGCAGCCCCGTGAACGCGAGCAGGCCGGCGATCAGCTCGACCAGGACGCGGATACCGGTTTTGCTCGCGGCCGGTAGCGCCCCGTAGAGCGCCAGCATCAGGACGACCGTGCCCACGATCCGCAGCCCGGAGCGCACGAACAATCGCCGCCGGTCGCGGCGGTCGAGCTCGTCGAACGAGGTCGGGATCATGGCTGAGGCGTCCGCGGGCACAGCCTTTCGGCGCGACTTTCTCGCGCAACGGGGTGACCCGTGATCACCCTCACCGGGTGAGGTGAGGCAGGCGCGATCGCTTCAGCGCACCGCGATGCGGGCGAGCGCGCGCACGCCGGCCCATGCGTTGTCGGGCAGCGTCGCCGCCGGTGAGCGCCCGGGATGCGACGTCGAGATCCGCACCCGGAGCGCAGCCGGGTGGCTCACGAACCGGAGCGGCGGTGCGAGCATCACCGCCTCGCCGTCGATGCCGACCGGGAGCGAGCCGTTCCCCTCGACCTCGACCGCCGGCAGCGTCCAGAGCTGCAACAGCCCGTGGCCGGCGGAACCCATGACGGCGACGCCGAGGCTGGCGGAGTCAAGCCGCGGCCGGGTTCCCGATCCCATGGCGCGACCCAGGCGGTACGGGTTGTTCGAGATCAGCAGCGCGAGGCCGCCGTCGTAGGTCAGGCCGGTGGGGTCGCGCCAGCGCAGCGCCGGCGCGTCGCCGTTACGGCCGGCGACCTCGGGCACGGTGTCGAGCAACGTTCTCAGCTTCGCCGCGCGATAGCCGGTGTGCTGCACGGCGTCGGCGTACAGCCCGAGCGAGACGTTGTTGACGAACACTCGACCGTTCACCTCGGCCAGGTCGACCCGCCGTTCGGCGCCGTGGACGAAGGCATCGAGCGCGCCGACCACGTCCTCGCGATCGACCCCGAGATCGAGCGCGAAGTGGTTGCGCGTTCCGGCCGGAATGCACGCATATGGAATCCCCGCCCGTGCCGCGGCGGCCGCGACCACCGCCTGTGAACCGTCGCCCCCGGCCATCGCGATTCCGTCCGCCCCACCCGCGATCGCGTCGTCGACCAACTTCACCAGATCCGTCCCGGGTGCCAGCTCGATCGGCTCGATCCCGCGCCGGCGCGCCTCCTCGGCGATGTGGAAGCGCTCGGCCTTGCCCCCGCCCGACCGCGGATTGAAGATGAGCACCGGCCGCTCGGGACGTGGCAGGGCGGTCAGCGTGACCGGCACCGCGAACGCCGCCCGCGCCAGCGCGAGCGCGCCGATGGCGCAGGCAACGACGACGATGATGGCCACCGGGTCGCGCCCGAGCAGTAGCACGAGCCCGGCCGCCAACGCCGCCGCCGCGAGGCCGAGCAGCAGCCAGCGCATCACGCCAAGGCGGAGCGCCCCCTGCCAGCCGGCCGCGAGCGCGGCGGCGAGGAGCCCGAGCACGATCAGCCCGCGTGGGAAGAGCGTGACCGCTGTTATCACCCCGACAACCACGCTCACGACGGCGAGCCCGAGCGCAGCCACCGCAGCCAGACGCCGCATTGACATCGCAGGAGTCTCGGTCCGCGCTGGGTTAGCGCGCCTCACCCCGGCGGGGTGATTCTCGTCTGCCATTCACCCCGCTCGGGTGATGCTGGCTCACCCCGCCGTGCCCGAACGTGGACGGCGTCGCCCCACTCGCGAAAGGAGTGACTGCACCATGAGCGACAACTCCATGCGTGGACTCGGCCGTGCGATGTTCGCGGCGATTCTCCTGATCATCGGCGGTGTGCTGGGCGTGATCTACGGCATCGCCGCGATCAGCAACTCGCACTTCTTCGTCAACGACACGAAATTCGTCTTCAGCGACCTCAAGACCTGGGGTTGGGTCGTGCTGATCCTTGGAATCCTGGAGCTGATTGCCGCCTTCTCGCTGATCCGCGGAGGTGCCTTCGGGCGATTGTTCGGGATCTTGATTGGCTCGCTGAACGCGATTGGTGCGCTGCTGTCGATCGCCGCCTACCCGCTGCTGTCGATCGCCCTGTTCGCTCTGAGCATTTGGATCGTTTACGGCCTGGCGATCTACGACCCGAGCGACACGGTCCCTGACGTGCCTCGCAGTCGACCGGCAACTCCTACCAATCGCGTCACGGAGGGAAGCCCCCGATGAGTGATCTGATCGCGATCGCCTACGACGACGTGGCCACGGCGCAACAGGTCGCCGGCAACGTCGCTGAGATGCAGAAGGCGCACCTCATCGAGCTCGACGACCTCGTCGTCGTCGAACAGCGCGAGGATGGCAAGGTCAAGCTCCATCAACCCTCGATGGCCGGCGCCGGCGCGGCCACCGGAGCCCTCTGGGGCGGGTTGATCGGGCTGATCTTCCTCGTGCCCCTGTTCGGCATGGCGATCGGCGCCGCCGCCGGCGGCGCCGCCGGCACGCTCAGCGACTACGGCGTCGACGACAACTTCATGAAGGAGCTCGGCGCCAACCTGCACCCGGGCGGAGCCGCCGTCATCGCGCTCGTTCGCGAGGCGTCGGTCGACAAGATCCTTCCCCAGATCAAGATCAAGGGGCACATCATCCAAACCTCGCTCGACGACGAGACCGAGGCGCGGCTGGGCGAGGCGCTCGCCACCGCCGGTC
>DATBYI010000807.1:0-7359 GCA_036513815.1 Solirubrobacteraceae bacterium | reverse complement strand
GGTGCACACCTCGGTTTGTAGCCGCCAAGATCTTTCACAATCGCGTTAGCATCGCCCGCGGTGCTGCCCGGCCGAGGATGCTCTCTGGCGAGGCCGCGCCGGCCCATAAGGCTTTGCACGAGCGAGGAGAGCCCGGATGATCGACGCCATCCGCCCCAGCAGGCTGGCTGTAATTGCAGCCTGCCTGTTCGTCGTTGCCGCATTGATGAGCGCATGCGGCAGTTCCAAATCATCTTCGTCGTCGTCTTCATCGTCCGCGGCGTCGTCCTCGACGTCGTCCGCAGCGACCGGGGCGCCCAAGGCCGGTGGATCGCTTGTCGCGCTCGAAAGCGCCGGCTACTCGGGTGACTGGCCCACCGGCCTAGACCCGGCGACCAACGTCAACGGCGCTGCCAACCAGGACCAGATGAACGCGATCTTCGGTGACCTCTGGGAGCTGACCAGCGCCGGCCAGCTCAGCCCGGATCTCGCGACCGGCTACAGCTTCTCCAACGGCGGCAAGACAATCACCATCACCTTGCGGCCCGGCTTGAAGTTCTCCGACGGGACACCTCTCAACGCCCAGGCGGTGGTGTTCAACTGGAAGCGGGACCTGGCGACGCCATGTACCTGCAAGCCGACGAACTTCGTGGTCAAGTCGATCACGGCGCCGAGCGCGACAACGGTCGTGACCAACCTCGCCGCTCCCGACGGCGCCTTCGTCAACCAGCTCCAGGACTCGAACTTCTCCTGGATCGCCTCTCCGGCGGCACTGAAGGCAATGGGCGAGCAGGCGTTCAAGCTCAAGCCGGTCGGGGCCGGCCCGTTCACCGTCGTGAGCGACACGATCAGCAACACGCTGGTGCTGAAGAAGAACCCGAGTTACTGGGAGAGCGGCCACCCTTACCTGAACCAGCTCACCTTCAAGAGCACAGCGAGCGATGAAAGCGCCCTGGAGGAGATGCAGGCCGGAGAGGGTCAGGCGTATCCCGGCTTAAGCTCGCCGCAGCTGCTCAGCTCCTTCAAGTCGAAGTTCACCGTTACGACGGTGCCGTCGACCTCGCCGTACGACATCCAATTCAACACGTCGATCCCACCGTTCAACAACAAGAACGCGCGCTTGGCGATTTACTACGCCACCAATGCAGCGCTGATCGACCAGAAGCTGTTCAACAACACCAACCCGGTGGGCCAGTCGTTCACCGCGCCGGCCGGTCTGTTCTACGAACAGACGGTCCCGGGGTATCCCACCTACGACCTGGCCAAGGCAACCGCGCTCGTGAAGTCACTCGGCGGCCTGACCATCAACTTCTTCACCATCCAGCAGCCCGCCACCACGAACTTCATGGAGGCGCTGCAGTCGATGTGGAAGCAGGCTGGGATCAATGCGTCGATCCACTTCTATCCCCTCGCCGGGCTGATCCAGCAGTTCGAATCCAAGAAGTGGCAGATCGCGCTGCAGACCGCGGGGGCCTGGGATCCGGCGGGCGGCGTCGGGCTGGCCTTCCGGTTCCTGTCGGCGTCCCCGTTCAGCGGCGTGCACGATCCTCATCTGGACTCGCTGATCCTGGGCGGGCAGGCGGCCACCAGTCCCTCGACCCGCAAGTCGATCTATGACCAGGCGGCCGCGTACATAGCTCAGAACGCGGACGGCCCGTTTCTGTTCCCGCTGGCCAACTGGAACGTCGCGGCGCACGGCGTTCAGGGACCCGGTCTGACCACGCCGATTCCGCCCGTCGCCGTGAATGGACCGGTGCTGTGGGAGGACGTTTCCGGGTAGTGACGTCGGAGACGATATGAGTACTGCGTCGGCGCCCCTGAAGGTCCCGGTCCGTCGGGGGCGGGGAGGGACGCTGGCCCGGACAGCCGAGTCGCCGACGCTGCGGTTCATCGCGCGTCGGCTGCTGATGGCGATACCCGTGCTGTGGGGCGTGACGCTGCTGGCGTTCGCGGTCGTCAGCCACCTCCCGGGAAACGCCGCACAGGAACTGCTCGGCATCAACGCCACTCCGGCCGAGATCCATCAGCTGTCGGTCAAGCTCGGGGTCGACAAGCCGTTCGTGACGCGATACCTCGACTGGCTGCACGGGATCTTTACCGGCACGCTCGGCCATTCGCTGGCCAGCGGTCAGAGCGTCACTTCGATTTTGGGCAGCGATCTGCCGGTGACCTTCGAGCTGCTGGCCTATGCGTTGCTGATCTCGCTGGGATTGGCGGTACCGATCGCGCTGCTGTCCGCCCGCTATCCGAACGGGATCTTCGACCGGATCACCATGGTGCTCAGCATGGCCGGCCTATCGATCGCCAACTACGTCCTGGCGCTGGTGCTGGTGTACTTCTTCGCGGTCAAGCTCAACTGGTTGCCCGCGCTCGGCTGGGTGCCGCCCGACCACGGCTTGGGCCAGAACATCAAGTACCTGACGCTGCCGGCGGTATCGATCGCGCTGTCGCTGCTGTGCTTCTACGCACGGCTGCTCCGCGCCGACCTGATCGAGCAGCTGCAGGGTGAGGACTACGTCACGACCGCGCGCGCGAAGGGCGTGGGGCCGTGGCGGATCATCCTGCACCACGCGCTGCGCAACTCGACCTTCGGCCTGATCACCGTCGTCGCTCTGAACCTCGGGACCTTGCTCGGGGCCACGGTGGTGATCGAAGACATCTTCGGGCTCCCGGGCATCGGGCACGAGCTGCTATCGGCGATCGGCTACCGCGATCTGCCGGTCGTGGAGGGCGTGGTTCTGGTGTTCGGGGTTCTTGTGGTGTTGTCGAATCTGCTGGCCGACCTGCTGTACTCGGCGCTCGACCCGAGGGTGAGGTATGGCAGCGCCAGCTGAGACAACCGTCCCCGGCGTCCTGGAGCCAGTTGGCGTCGCCGCGGCCGCCGCCAGCGGGCGCGCGGGCCGGCTGCGTGGGGCCGCCGGCATCTGGGTGCCGAGCGTGCTGATCCTGCTGATCTTCGGGCTGTGCTTCGTCTGGCCGCTGATCGGACCGGTGCCATCGCCGACCGGCGGCAACATCCTCAACTCCAACCTACCGTCCTTCTCGCCCGGACACCTGCTGGGCACGGACGCGACCGGCAACGACGAGTGGTCGCGGCTTCTCTACGGCGGTCGGGCCTCGCTCGAGGTGGCGCTGGCCGTGAACGCGATCGGCATCTCGCTCGGTGGTCTCCTGGGCGCGTCCGCCGCGTACTTCGCCGGTTGGCGAGACACGGTGACGATGCGGATCCTGGACGTGCTGATCGCATTTCCGTCACTCGTCCTGGCCGTGGCGATCGCCGAGCGGCTCGGGCCTAGTGAGGTCCATGCGATCTGGGCGTTGTCGTTCTTCAGCGTGCCGGCCTACGCCCGGGTCGCCCGGGCGGCAACGCTGCGCGTCCGAGACCGGGACTTCATCGTCGCCTCCAGGCTCTCGGGCACGCGCCCCACGACGGCACTGCTGCGCCACATCGCGCCGAACATCCTGCCGCAGCTGGTCACGTTCGCCTGCCTGGGGATCGGCATCACGATCGTGCTTGAGGGAGCGCTCAGCTTCCTCGGGCTGGGCATCCCGCTTCCGGCGCCGAGCTGGGGCAACATGATCGCCCAGGGTCAGGGCATCCTGTCAGCGGCGCCGAAGTTCACGATGCTGCCCAGTGCAGCGCTGTTCATCACCGTGATCGCGTTTAACTTGTTAGCCGACGGCCTCCGGGCCCGGTGGAGCGCGCAGTGAGCGCGAACGGAGTCGCCCCCACCGGCTCTGGCGAGCAGCCGGCGGGCGCCGGCCAAGCCGGCGTCCATCCCGACGGTGCACTGCTCCAGGTGACCGATCTGCGGGTCGACTTCCGCCAGGCCGGCCGGGTTGTCCGTGCCGTCGACGGCCTCTCCTACGCCGTGCCTCGCGCGCTGACGGTTGGACTGATCGGCGAGTCGGGCTGCGGCAAGACGGTCAGCTCGCGCGCGATCATGGGGCTGCTGCCCGACACCGCCCGCGTCACGGGCTCGATCCGGTTCGAGGACCAGGAGCTGATCGGCCTCTCCGAGCGAAAGATGCGTGCGGTCCGCGGCAGCCAGATCGCGATGGTGTTCCAGGACCCGGCGCGATCGCTCAACCCGACGACGCGGATCGGCCCGCAGATCACCGAAGCGATCCACCTGCACGCCGACGTGAGCAAGGCCGCGGCCCATGACCGCGCGGTCGAGCTGATGGAGCTGGTGCGCCTGCCGGCCGCGCGCGAGCGCTTCCGCTCCTATCCCCACCAACTCTCCGGCGGCATGCGGCAGCGCGTGATGATCGCGATTGCGCTCGCCGCGCAGCCCAAGCTGCTCATCGCCGACGAGGCCACCACCGCGCTCGACGTGACTACCCAGGCGCAGATCATGGAGCTGCTGCGTGACCTGCAGCAGCGGCTCGGGATGGCGCTGATCATGATCAGCCACGATCTCGGCCTCGCGGCCAGCTTCGCCGACGAGGTGCTGGTCATGTACGCCGGCCGGGCCGTGGAACACGCGCCGACCCGCAAGCTGTTCGAGCACGTCCGGATGCCCTACACACGCGCGCTGCTGGACGCGATCCCGCGGCTCGAGAACCCGCCCCACTCTCCGCTCGCCGCCGTGCCGGGTCAGCCGCCCGACCTCGCCCACGAACACGTCGGCTGCCCATTCTCGCCGCGCTGCACCAGCGTCACCGCGAAGTGCCGCGAGCACGCGCCTCCGTTCGAGGAGCAGGAGCCCCACCACCGGTGGGCGTGCTGGCATCCGTGCGGACTTGAGAAGCCCTCGTGAGCGAGAGCGACCCTCTGCTCCAGGTCACGGACCTCGTCCAGGAGTTCACCGTGCGCGATCGCGGCGGCGCCAAGGCGGGCACCGTCCACGCCGTCTCGGACGTGTCGTTCGAGCTCGCGACGGGCGAGACGCTCGGACTCGTAGGCGAGACGGGCTCGGGCAAGTCGACGCTGGCCCGGGCGATCCTTCAGGCGCCGCCCCCGAAGTCCGGCTCGGTGCGCCTGCGTGGCCACGAGCTCGTCGGCCTCAAGGGGCGCAAGCTGATCGAAGCCCGGCGCGACGTGCAGATGGTCTTCCAAGACCCGTTCGGCTCGCTTGATCCGAAGTGGCGGGCGCGCGACCTGGTCGAGGAGCCACTCGTGGCCTTCAAGGTCGGCACCCGGGCGGAGCGGCGCCGCCGGGCCGACGAGCTGCTCGATCTGGTCGGCCTCGATCCGGCGCGCTTCAGCGCTCGGCATCCGCGCGAGCTCTCGGGCGGCCAGGCGCAGCGGGTCGCGATCGCCCGCGCGCTGGCGCTCGGTCCCGCGCTCATCATCTGCGACGAGCCGGTCTCCTCGCTCGACGTGCTCATCCGGGCCCAGGTGCTCGGCCTGCTCGAACGGCTGCGCGGCGAGCTAGGGCTCGCGTACCTGTTCATCGCCCACGACCTCGCGCTCGTCAAGCAGGTGTCCGATCGGGTGGCCGTGTTGTATCTCGGCAAGCTGGTCGAGATCGGGCCGGCCGAGGCGCTCTACCGAGAGCCGCTTCACCCCTACACGGTGGCGCTGCTCGCGTCGATCCCGAGCCCGGACCCGACCGTCGCCAGGCGACCGGTGGCCGAGACGATTCGGGGCGAGCTGCCGTCGCCGATCGATCCGCCGAGCGGCTGCCGGTTCAGGACGCGCTGTCCGCGGGCGCAGGACCTCTGCGCGGCCGAGGAGCCCCCGCTGCGCAAGCTGGCCGATGGTCACCTCGCGGCGTGTCACTTTCCCGTCGGCCGCGACGACGCGGCGACACCCACCCCCACCTCGGCCGTCCAGAGCAGCGTGGCAAGCGAGAGCTAGGAGGAAACGTTCACCATGGCGATCCAGGAAGCCCCCGAGACCCTCGACGTGGAGTCGCTGTTCCCCGGCGGGCGCCAGCTGATCGCCGGCGAGTGGGTGCCCGCGCGTGGCGGCGAGACGATCCCGGTCATCAACCCCGCGACCGGCGAGGAGCTCGCCTCCGTCCCTCGCGGCGGCGCCGAGGACATCGCCGACGCCGTGGCGGCGGCCTCGGACGCGTTCGGAGCGTGGCGCGACACGAGCCCGAGCCGCCGCGGAGCGCTGCTGCTCGACTGGGCCGCGCTGTGTCGCGAGCACGCGACCGAGATCGACCTGCTGGAACGGCTGGAGGTCGGCCGACCGAAGTGGGGTCCGCCGGGCGCGGGTGGCCCGATGCCCGGAATCCTGACCTTCACCGCCGGCCTCGCCGACAAGGCGACCGGGCAGACGCTCCCGAGCATGTTCCCCGACGTGATCGGGATGACGCTGCGCGAGCCCTACGGAGTATGCGGAAGCATCATCCCCTGGAACGCGCCCGGTCCCAATACCGTGAACGACGCCGGACCGGCCATCGCGATGGGCAACACGATCGTGATCAAGCCGGCCGAGGACGCGCCTTTGACCTGCCTGTTGCTCGTGAAGCTGGCGCTCGAGGCCGGCATTCCCCCCGGCGTGATCAACGTCGTCACCGGCTACGGGCCCGAGGCGGGCGAGCCGCTCGCCCGCCACCCCGGCGTCCGGAGGATGAGCTTCACCGGATCTCCCGAGACGGGCCGGCGGGTGATGGAGGCGTGCGCCGCGCACCTGATCCCGCTCCACCTCGAGCTCGGCGGGAAGTCGCCTCAGGTCGTCCTGCGGGATGCCCCTTTGGACAAGGCGATCCCGACCATCGCGCGAAGCATCACGCTCAACACGGGGCAGATCTGCGCCGCCGGCTCGCGCGTGGTGGTCGACGCGTCGATCCGCGAGCAGGTGGTTGCCGGGTTGGCCGACGAGTTCAAGCACGTGCGCGTTGGCCCCTGGTACGAGGACGTCGACATGGGCCCGCTGATCAACGCCAAGCAGCAGCAGCGCGTGCTCTCCTACCTGGACAGCGGCCGCTCGGAGGGGGCGCACGTCGTGGTTGGCGGGGGCAAGCCCGAGGGCGATGTCTACGACCGCGGCTTCTTCGTCGAGCCGACGATCTTCGACGGCGTCAAGCCCGACATGCGGATTGCCCAGGAGGAGATCTTCGGACCGGTCCTCTCCGTCCTCAGCTCCGACGACGAGGAAGAGGCGTTGCGGATCGCCAACGGGACGAAATACGGGCTGGTCGCGTCGGTGTGGACGCGCGACGTGGGCAAGGCGGTCCGCCTCGCCCGCCGGATCGAGGCCGGCCAGGTGTCGATCAACACGCTGTGGTCGGGCGGCGTGATCGGCGCTCCGTTCGGCGGCTACAAGTCGAGCGGGTTCGGGCGCACGGTGAGCGCCGAGTCGATCCTCGACTACACCCAGGTCAAGAGCGTGATCATCGACGGTCGGGCGTAGCCGGTGGAGGTATCGCTCGAGGGCAAGGTGGCGCTGGTCACAGGCGCGGGACCCAATATCGGCAGCGG
>DATBYI010000806.1:0-2798 GCA_036513815.1 Solirubrobacteraceae bacterium | reverse complement strand
ACGAAGTCCATGCCTCGGGCCTTGGCCAGCTCGTAGACCTCGTACGGCTCGGTGGCGCACTCTGGAATCTGGAGCGAACGCTGCACTCCGAGCTTCGAGATGTGCGATGCCGTGGAGTGCACATGCAGGTCGGCGCGACTCATTTCGTTCATGAGGTCAGGATCACCCTGCAAACGGGGGGCTTAGTGAAGAACGAGGTCATGTCCTGTGACGTTCCTGTGAACGCAAGCATGGGTTCGGGGCCCGATAGGAGAACCTTCGCCTCATGTCTTTGGCGCGTGGTCGACCGGAGTCGGAAGGCGAGGTCGTCGTCCTTGAGAGCGTCGCGGCGGCGATCCGAGTCGAGATCGCGCTCCTCCCGTTCGAGCTGACGATCTGGCGTGGCGATCGGCGAGTCGTGCGTTCGCTGGGCGGTTGGGTGGCCGACGGCACCGTGCACGACCAGTTCATCCAGCTCACCGAGGGGGTCGTGGCGCACGAGGATCTAGCGCCCGTCGAACGCGCGATGTCGGCGACGGTGCGCCGCCGCGCGGCCGACCGGGTCTCGCTGGCGATCGGACTGAGCGGGGGACGGCGGGCGCGCCTGGATGTGCGGATTCTCGGGGGGAGCCGAGTGGTGCTTCGGTTTGAGCCGGACGGCGATCCGTTGCGCGTGGCCCTCGACTGGCGTCGGCGGTCTGACGAGCGTTTCGTCGGACTTGGGGCGCGCCACGGCACCCAGTTCGACCAGGGCGGGCGGGTGGTTCAGCTGGGGGCCGATCGGCGCTACACGGGGCCCGACTGCCCGGCCGAGCTGCTCGCGGGAGGGGGCATCCCCCAGGGCGATTACGCGCCGGTTCCCTGGATGATCTCGAGCCGCGGCTACGCGGTCTGGGTGCGCTGCGACGGCAACGGGGTCAAGTTCGACATGGCCGGTGACCGCGTCGCCGTCTCGACCCGGTTTCGCTCGGGTCCGCTCGTCGTGGAGTTCCTGTGCAAGGCGACGCCGGCGGCGCGGCTGCGCGCGTTCTGCCGCCTGACCGGCTTCCCCGCGCTCCTGCCGGAGTGGGGCTACGGGTTCTGGAAGAGCCGCGACGTCTACGAGCACCAGGACGACGTCATCGAGGACTACGAGGGAATGCGGGAGAACGACATCCCGCTCGACGCGATCGTGCTCGATTCGCCCTGGGAGACGCAATACAACACGTGGGAGATCAACCCGTACCAGTTTCCCGACGGCGTCGAGTTGATCCGGCGGATGCGCTCGGATGGCGTGCGGACGGTCGTGTGGGTTACCCCGTGGGTCAACCTGGACTCGCGCGACGGGCAGATCCCGCCGCAGCCCGAGTCCGAGCGCCTACACCGCGAGCCCGCGCCGAACTACGCGCCGGGCGCCGAAGGTGGGCATTTCGTCAAGGCCGAGGACGGGGAGCCGTTCGTTACCCAGTGGTGGATGGGTACCGGGTCGCCGGTCGACTTCACGAGCCCAGCCGCCGAGGAGTGGTGGCGGGAGCAGGCCCAAGCGCTGCTTGCGCTGGGCGTCGAAGGGATCAAGGCAGACGATGGCGAGGGCTACTACCTGCCCGACGGGGTTCGGTTAGCCGATGGACGCAACGGCGCCGAGGCGGCATGGGCGCTCGGGAGCCTCTATCGGCAGTCCATGCAGCGGGCGCTCGACGAGGTCCACCCGGGCCGGGGCGTCGTGTTCGGGCGCAGCGGATGGACCGGTGAGCCCGCCGTCGGCGTGACCTGGGCCGGCGACCAGGCGTCCGACTTCTGGTCGCTGCGTGTGCTCGTGGTCGCGACCCTGGCCGCCGCGTGCAGCGGCTTCTCGAACTGGTCGCACGACATCGGCGGTTATCTGGGCCACCGACTCGTCGAGCGCTGCCCGCCCGAGCTGCTCGTTCGCTGGGTCCAGTTCGGCTGCTTCACGCCGCTCATGCACGCGCACTCCCGGATGCCGCAGGAGCCATGGCGCTACTCGGACCGGGTGCTCGAGCTGTACCGGGCCTATGTGTTGCTGCACGAGCAGCTGGTGCCCTACGTGCGAGCTGCGGCCTTGACTTCGGCGCGAACCGGGCTGCCGATCATCCGGCCGTTGTGCCTCGTCGATCCCGGGGATCCGCGGGGCTGGACGATCACCGACGCCTACGGGTACGGGCCGGCGCTGTGGGTGGCGCCGGTGCTCGAGGAGGAGGCGCGCGAGCGCGAGGTGGCGCTGCCGCGCGGGGAGTGGATCGAGACCTGGTCGGGCCGGCGGGTCCTCGGCGGTCGCGAGGTCGTGGTGGAGGCGCCGGTGGATCGCATTCCAGTCTGGGTGCGCGCGGGCTCGATTATCGTGACGTATCCGCCCTCGCACGTCGCGCGTGGTCTGGGCGATGTTGCCGAGGCTGAGCGGCCGCTCGTGGCAACGCTGTGGGGTTCGCCGCGCCTGGGTTCGGCTGCGGTCCGGCTGGCCGATGGGACGCGCATCGGCTGGCGGCGGGGCCGGTGGTCGGTGTCGGCGGCCGGCTCTGAGCGAGAGGTCGACTTCCGCGAGATCGAGGCGTGACGCCGGGTCAGGCAGACGTCACTCCTGGGTCAGGCAGACGTCACTCCTGGGTCAGGCAGATGCGACGCCGGGTCAGGGGACGCCGACGCGAGTCAGCGCGAGCGCACCGGCTCGGGCGCCCAGCACGGCGGCCTCGTCGATCGAGTCTCCGCGCCCCAGGCCGAGCGTGAACGCCGCCGCGAACGAGTCCCCGCAGCCGTAGGAGTCGTGTGGCTCGCCCGGGAGCGGCACGGCATTCCACCGGCCCTCGGATTCACCCCACCACCGA
>DATBYI010000805.1:0-2046 GCA_036513815.1 Solirubrobacteraceae bacterium | reverse complement strand
CAGAAGGTCCGCGTGCCGCCGGTACTCCAGCCGTACCTCGGCGGCCGGACCGAGCTGTAGCCGACTAGAGACCGGAGGGCCGTGCACCGTGGGACGCGAGCGTCGTACTCTGCGAGGCGTGGAACTCCATGCTGACCGGGTTGCCGAGATCGCCCATCGCTCCGTGGCCGACCTGCGACGGCGCGACGTTGCCATTGCGCTGCTCAGCGTCCCCGCCGGGGACGCCCTCGCATCGCTGCCAGTGATCAGGCGCGGCCTGCTGGCCGCGGGTAACCCGCTGTCCGCGGCGTTCTGGCAGTCGGCGGAGGCCATCCTGCACAAGATCAGCGAGCACGACGCCACCTTTGGCGACGTGCACGGCTGGCTGGAGGCCACCGGGACCGAGCCGATCGGGATCATCGGCCTGCACGTGTGGGAAGAGCCGTCCGCGCGCAGCCCGCTGCAGGAGGAGATGCACGCCCGGCTGGTGAGCTACCTGGAAGAGCGGCTCGCCGCGGGCGAGATCGACCCCGACCGGCTGGCCACCGGCGACAAGGCCGCCAGGCAGGAGTACCTAGCGCTGCAGGAACGGTGGATGACCACGCCGCTGCCGGACGGCCGGGTGCCGATGACGGTCCTGCTCGACGAGCAGGACGAGGCGTTCCTGGCCGACTGGGCCGCCGCCGACGCCGAGGCGCGGGCCGCGCTGCACTCCATGCTCGCGTCGGCCGGCGAGCGCCCGCTGCCGGTTGCGGACCTGCGCGCCGCCGTCGCCAAGCTCCGCGGTGACATCGCCCAGCCGGGGTGGCCGGGCCAGATGCTCGTCTCGTTCAGCGGCCGCAACGCGGACTCGCTGCCGTCCGACGACGCGGAACTCTGGCTGACGCTGGCCACGTCGGTGGCGGCCCCGCAGGGCGGCCCGCTGTCGGACGAGGACAAGGAGTTCGCCCGCGCCATGGAGTGGGCCGAGGAGGAGGACCTCGAATTCGGGGACGACCTCGACGACGAAAGCGAGGACGACGACGAGCCGGACGAGTTGTCGGCGGCGATCGCGGCGGTCTGCGCGCTCGATCACTTCGACTGGCTGGCGGTCATGTCGGCGCTGGTCACCGGGGGCCCGGGAACGCCCGCCTCGGCGGCCGACCTGGCCCGGTACGTCAGGGACTTCGATCCCGAGCAGGTGATCGGCCTCGCCGTGGTCGACAACGACTTCTCGTTCGCCCCGGCCGTCGCGGCGGTCGATGCCGATGGCGCCGATGGTGACGACTACGCCGACGTCGAGATCGAGGTGGGAGTCGAGGTTGACGACGGTGACGACCTCGACAACGCGGCCCTGCTCTTCGAGGACGCTGATTTCGGAGCCAGCGACTTCGATGATGACGATGACGAGGACTTCGACGAGCTCAGCATCGAGGAGCTGTTCCTCAACGTGACCGCCATGTGGTCCGTGCTCGGCGCGATTGACGAAGACGACCGGCTGACGCCGCTCGGCTGGTGGGGCCTGCCCGAGGCCATGAGCCGCGCTTGGACGGAATCCGAGGCCGACTAGCCCCGGCTAGCGGCTCCCTAGCAGCTAGCGCCGCTTTGCCGCGGCCGGGTCAGCTGCCGCGGCCTCGGCCTCGTCATCATCCGGCCAGGACTCGTCGGCCCCCACGTCCTCCGGGTCCTCCGGACGCGGGCCGATCTTCTTGAACTGCTTGTTCATCGAGCGGAGGATGAAGACGAGCGCGACGCCGAGCGCGGCCACCACCAGGAAGCCGAGCAGCCCAGGCTCCACGTTGCTGATCGTCGACGTGGAGTTGCTTGGGCTGCTAGCCAGCACGGCGAGGAACGTCACAGGGTCACACTCTCCCGGATACCCGCGAAAAGGTCGTCTTCCGGCAGCTCGGTATCGACGAGCGACCTAGCAAGATGATAGTCCTCGGTCGGCCAGGCATCGCGCTCGACCTCGCGCGGGCACGCGAACCACGAGCTGTTGGGGTCGATCTGGGTGGCGTGCGCGCGCAGCGCGTCGTCCCGCACGCCGAAGTAATCGGCCGCCGCCACCCGGGTGGTGATCTCCAGGGT
>DATBYI010000804.1:0-12194 GCA_036513815.1 Solirubrobacteraceae bacterium | reverse complement strand
GCGGCCCGCGGGTCGGAAGACTCACGCTACGACTTCGAGCCCGATCAGATCCGCGGCCGACACGCCGGAGCCTTCCTGGCGCGCCAGTACGGCCTTCAGCGACGCGATCGAGACCGCCAGCTGGTCGAGGTCGGGCTCGCGCGTCGTCAATCGCTGGAGCTGAAGCCCGGGGTACATGATCACCCGCACCCAGCCGCGGCGGCGGTTGCGCCCGGCCCACTTGATGACCTCGAAGGACAGTCCGGCGATCACCGGGATCCCGACGATCCGCGTCAGCACGAGGATCCACCACGCGGGCAATCCCACCGGCGCGAACACGAAAATCGCCATGATCATCACGATCAGCAGGAAGCTCGTCCCGCAACGGGGGTGCAGCCGCGAGTACAGAGCCGCCCGCGCCGGCGTGAGGTCGTCCGAGGCCTCGTAGCACGAGATCACCTTGTGCTCGGCGCCGTGGTACTCGAACACACGGCGCAGATCGCGCAGGCGGGATAGAAGCACCAGATAACCGAGGAAGATCGAGGTGCGGATCACGCCTTCCACGGCCCAGAACGCCACCGAGGAGCCGAGCTGATGCTTGATCAGGCTGGTCAGCCCGATCGGCGCCACGAAGAACAGCCCGATCGCGAACACCGACGCGACCACGACCGTTCCGATCCACGCGCCGCTCGAGATCTCCTGATCCTCCTCGGGGAGCTGGGCATTGGCCGACAGCCCGAGCGCACGCATCCCGATCGCGAGCGACTCGCCGAGCGCGACCACGCCGCGGATCACCGGAAGGCGATAGACGCGCCGCCGCCGAGCCCACGACTCGAGCGGGAAGGCCTGAACCTCTATCTCGCCTAAGTCCAGATCCTCGGACTCGGGCGGCTTGCGCACAGCGAGAGCCCACGAGTTGACGCCGCGCATCATCACGCCCTCGAGCACGGCCTGTCCCCCGACGGGCGCGTCGCGCGTCGCGGTCAGGCGCCCCTCCTCGACCGCCGCGCTCACCGCCCTCGCTCCGGGCTAAGAGGTGCTCGCGCTGCTGGTCGTCCGCGCGGCGCGCCGGCCCTTGGCCACCCGCCGCTGGAAGCGCTCAACGCGGCCACCCGTGTCGACGAGCTTCTGCCGGCCGGTATAGAAGGGATGGCAGGCAGAGCAGATCTCAACGTGGATTTCGGGCTTGGTCGAGCGGGTCGTGAACTCATTGCCGCAGGTGCAGCGAACGTGAGCTTCTACATACTCGGGATGTACACCGGTCTTCATAGTGTTATCGAGTGTAGCGGCCCGGACTTGACCCCCAGCGGACAAACCGCGCGCATCTACCCCAAGCCGTTGCTCATCCCCCAGTACCGCTAGAGCCGGAAGTAGCCGGCGCCGGGCAGGCCATCGTGAACACGTTGTTGGCGAAGTTGAACTCGTCGATCGTGTGAGAGGGATCGACCGTCGCGGTCAGGCTGGCGCCGGCGGTGCAGGCCGGCGCCAGGAACTGCGCCCGCGTCGAGGATCGGGGGCCGAGCGTGGCGATCGTGTCGGTCTGCGCCGCGACGCCGGGGTCGGCCAGCACAACCTGGAACGGGCCCGCCCCGGTCTGACCGCGGTTGGCGACGACCGCGGTGTAGACGTCGTCACCCGACACGGTCGGAGACGGGTTCACGGTCAGCGAGCGCACGAGCAGATCGGCGCGTAGCTCGGGCTCGTAGCAGGCGGCGCTCGTCTGCACCGCCGTGCTGAGCTGCTGACCCTGCGCACCGATCCACCGGAAGGCGACCCGGAAGCGATACGTGGCCGGCGCGGAGAGGTCGACGACCGGGTGGTTGAGGAGCCACACGTCGTCGGGCCGTTGCCCGAGCGTCGCATTCTGCGGCGATATCCAGCTTCCCAGCAGCCGTCCGCGCACCATCTTGAACGGTCCTCCGGAGGCGCCCTGGCGCATCAGCTCGAAGCGCATCTGCATCTTCGCCGTGCCCGCCACCGGCCGCATCACGGCCTGGATCGACACGGCGCGCTCGGGCGGATCGAGCGCCTTCTGGCACACGAACGAGTGCAACTGGTCGCGCGGTGGCGAGCTGGTCGCGGCCGTCGCCGACGCCGCGCACACCAGCGCGCTCGCGAGCACCCCGATCAGGAATCGCGTTCGGAACATTCACCGATACGAAACAGCTCGCACGGCGAAAAGTCTCGGAAGCTGCGGATGAGCACGAGAGGTAGGCGGCGCCTGACGGCGGCGCCTCAGGTGACGGTATAGAGCGGCCCGTCGCCGCCCTCAGGGGGCGTCAGCCGTCCGCCCTTGGCCGTGATCGCCCCGCACTGCACGCAGTTGGTGTAGTTGACGATCACGTCGACGCGCCCCGACTCGGGTGCGTCATCCGGTATCTCGTACACGCCGGCCGGGCACATCCACCGCCACGTCTCCGCGATTTCGCGCGGGACCTCCTTGCGAACCCGGATGTGGTTCGGTGCGTCGTCGCGCGTGGAATTGCCCGACACATACACCGAGGAGAGCTTGTCGAAGATGTACTTGCCGTCGGGCTTGGGATAGCGCTCGCGCGTATCCCCGATGAACATCGGCTCCGCGTCGTCGCGGTGCCACGCCTGGCGACCGGGAGGGACCTTGCCCTTCGACATGATCGAGGGCCCGGCCAGCAGGCTGCCCACGAGGAAGCCCTTCTGGAAGGCTTGCCGGGTGTTGCGCACCTGGTAGAGCTCCTGCCCGATCGAGGACTGCTCGACCGCGTCCTCATAGGCCTCGAGCGCGGTACCGGACTTGAGCGAGCGGTAGATCGCCTCAGCGGCGAGCATCCCCGACTTGACCGAGTGGTGCACGCCCTTCAGCGCGGCCGTGTCGACCATCCCGGCGCCGTCGCCGACGAGGAGCGCCCCGGGCATCGACAGCTTCGGCATCGACCAATACCCACCGCCGGGAAGCGCCTTCGCTCCCCAGGCCACGCGCTCGCCGCCGTCCAGAATCTCGCGAACCAGCGGGTGGGTCTTGAACGCCTGCAAGAGGTCGTGAGCCGAGGTGGTGGCGTCGCGGTAATTGAGGTCGACGACGAACCCGATCGAGACCAGATCCTCGCCCTTCGAGTTCTTCATCGGATACAGCCAGGTGCCGCCCAGCTGTCCGTACTTCGACGCGACCTTCAGCGGCCAGGGCTGTACGAACGTGTGGATCACGCGGTCGAGTGGCTTCGGGACCTTCCAGACCTCCTTGACCCCGAGCTCCCAGACCTGCGGCTCGCGGTTCTTGGCCAGGCCGAACTCCTTGATGGCAGCGCCGGTCAGGTGGCCCCAGCAGCCCTCGGCCAGCACGGTGACCCGGGCGTTGATGTCGGTGCCGGGCTCGAAGTTCCCCAGCGGCTCGCCATCCTTGCCCCGGCCCTTGTCCCCGGAGCGAACCCCGGCGACCCGCCCGTCGGTGACGATCAGCTGCGTGGCTGAGGTCTCGGTCAGCACATAGGCCCCGCCCTCCTCGGCCTGGCGCTGTTGGTAGCGGGCCAGGGCCGACACCGATATCACCTCGTTGCCGTGGTTCTTGAAGTTCGGCACCGCGGGGATCGGGACCCGAAGCTTCGTCTTGGGCCCGGTCAGCATGTAGACCGATTCCTTCCTCACCTCGCCGAACGCGAACTTCTCGGCCCGCCAATCCTCCCGCGACAGGTCCGGGAACAGCTCCTGGAGCGGGCCCGGACGCATGACCGCGCCGGATAGGTTGTGACCACCGCACGTCTTGGCTTTCTCGATCACGGCCACGGGCACTTCCCCGAGCGTCTCGAGCAGGTCGGGGTCCTCGCCCAGGAGCTGCAGCAGCCGGTTGGCGCAGGCCAGTCCGGCGGTGCCGCCACCGACGATCGCCACGCCGACGTCGATCCGTTCTTCCTCGGGGTCGAGCTCGCGCTTGACGAACTCGCCCACCGGGTCGACGGGAGGCGGGAACTCGCTCGGGGCGACCGGCCCGTGGCCGTTCATCGACGCCATGCGGCGATCAGCCTCCCTTCTTGGCCTTGATCGCCTCGATCAGCTTGGGGACGATCTTGTTCAGGTCGCCCACGACGCCGAGGTCGGAGAACTCGAAGATCGGTGCGCCCGCGTCCTTGTTGATCGCGACGATGTTCTCCGAGGACTGCATCCCGACCTTGTGCTGGATCGCGCCGGAGATGCCGGCGGCGAGGTACAGCTTGGGCGCCACCGTCTTTCCGGTCTGCCCGATCTGAGCCGCGTACGGGTACCAGCCGGCGTCGACCACGGCGCGCGTGGCCGCCACCGCGGAGTTGCCGCCGAACGCGCCGGCCAGCTGCTCGAGCAGCTCGAAGCCCTCGGGCTTGCCCAGCCCGCGCCCGCCGGCGACGAGGATGTCGGCACCCTCGATGTCAACGTCGGCGCCGCGCTGCTCGCCGCGCTCGACCATCTCGGCCTGCGTCGACCACGGCGAGTACTCGAGGTCGACGTCTACGACCTCGGCCGAACCGCCGTCGACCGCATGCGCCTCGAACGAATTGATCCGCCCGATGATGATCCCGAGGTCACCCTGATAGCGCGACACCGATATCTGCGAGTCCCCGAGGATCGGGCGCTCGGCGACGAGCTTGCCGTCCTCGGCCCTCACGGAAATGACCTCCATCGTCACGCCGGCGTGCTTGCGCGCGGCCAGCCCGGCGCCGATCTCGAACCCGAGCAGACCGCCGCCGAACAGCGCGTAGGACTGCCCGTTCTCGTCGATGACCTTGGCCATCACGTCGACGACCGGCTGGGCTAGGCCTTCGGGACCCTTCGCCCGGAACACCTTGGTCGCGCCGTAGGCGCCAAGGGAGGAGCACAGCTCGTCGGTCAGGTCGTCGCCGCCGACTACGACCGCGTGACACTCGCCACCGATCTCCTTGGCCCGCGCCGTCCCCTCCGACACGGCGCCGAGAGAGTTCTTGTTGAACTCGCCCTCGTAGTGAAGAACGTATGTCAGTACGTCAGCCATGGCTAGTGGTCTCCTTCGTGCGTGCGTTCGGACCGAGAGCGCTCACTGACGGTGTCTGACAAGGACGCAGTGAGCGATGCGTGCCTCTGGCACGTGAGCGAGCGAGGACGCCGTCAGGCGCCGTCAGGGAGCGCTCGAATCCGAGCGCATGTGCGAAGGCGACCACTAGATGAGCTTCCTTTCTGCGAGCCACGCGACGATCTTCTCGACCGTCTCGTTCGTGTCCTCGTCCTCGATGACCTGGCCCGCGGCCTTGGCCTCCGGTGCGTGGAAGTCACCGCATTGAACGCGCGAGCCTTCCTCGCCGACGAGCGAGGCGTCGATTCCGACGTCCCCGGTTCCCACCTTTTCGAGCGGCTTTTTACGGGCGCCCATGATCGCCTTCAGCGAGGGGTAGCGAGGCTCGTTGATCGCGTCGCCGACCGAGATGACGGCCGGCAGCTTGACCTGGACGGTGTCGTAGCCGTACTCGGCCTGACGCTCACAGCGCAGGCCGGCGTCCGAGACGTCCATCTTGATCACCTGGGTGAGCGACGGCATCTTCAGGTGGTCCGCCACGACAGCGCCGATCGTGTAGCACTCGCCATCGTCGGACTGCTGGCCGAGGAGCACCAGGTCCGGCGACTCGGACTCGAGCACCTTGGCCAGCGCGTAGCCGGTCGCCGCGACGTCGGATCCGGCCAGCCCGTCGTCGGTCAGCTGGACTGAGCGATCGGCCCCCAGCGAGACCGCCTTGTGCAGGGCACGCACGGCGGATTCGGGCCCCATCGTGACGGCCACGATCTCGTCCACCTCGACGGCGCCGCCCTCGCGGATCTGCATCGCCGCTTCGATGGCGTGCGTGTCGTACGGGTTGAGGTTCTTCTCGCCCGAGCGATCCAGACGGCCCGTCGAGGGGTCGATGCGCTTCTCGACGGCCGCGTCAGGCACCTCTTTGACGAGGACGCAAATCTTCAAGTCAGGCCTCCTAGAAGTTCAAACGGTGTCGCATATTACCCGGTTGACTGACGAGTCAATCGGTCTCCCGCCCGGTCCGGCTGACGAGCAACGCGGCGTGTGACGAACGTCACGCCCGGACCGCGCTACGGATGAATTCAACCGCCTGTTCGGTTGAGGCACCCGGCGTGAACACCTCGGCTACGCCGAGCTCCTTGAGCTCCTTGACGTCCTCGGAGGGGATCGTCCCACCGAGCGTGACGATGACGTCGTCGGCCCCCTGCTCGCGCAGAAGCTCGAGCACCCGCGGCACGAGTGTCATGTGGGCGCCGGACAGGATCGAAAGGCCGACCGCGTCGGCGTCCTCCTGGATCACGGTCTCGACGATCTGCTCGGGCGTCTGGTGAAGGCCCGTGTAGATCACCTCCATGCCCGCGTCGCGCAGAGCACGCGCGATGATCTTGGCGCCGCGGTCGTGCCCGTCCAGCCCGGGCTTGGCGACGACGACGCGAATCTTCTTGTCGGTGGCTGAGGGCATCGAGGAGCGGGGATTTTATTGATGTGGGTTCAGTCCGCGCCGCCCCACCCGGAACGCCATCGAGCGGGCTGTCCGCGGCGAGCCTTAGAAGACCGGAGCCTCGCGATAACTGCCGAACACGGTCTGGAGCCCGGTGACCATTTCCCCCTCGGTGCATTCGGCGCGCGCGGCCTCGACCAGCAACGGCATCAGGTTCTCGCCCGGGTCGCGCGCCGCCTCGACAAGCGCCTCCAGCGCCCGCGCCGCGCGGTCGCCGTCGCGTCGCTCGCGAACCGCCTGGATCCGGTGCACCTGGTCGACCTCGAAGGCGGGATCGACGCGGAGGATCTCGGGCCCGAGGTCGTCACCCTCGGTGTAGGCGTTGACGCCGACCATCTTGCGCACGCCAGCCTCAAGCTCTAGCTGATAGCGGAAGGCGGCGTCTGCGATCTCGTGTTGCGGAAAGCCCTGCTTGACCGCCTGGACCATGCCGCCGAGCTCGTCGATCTTCGCGAAGTACTCGCAGGCCTGCGCTTCCATCCGGTCGGTCAGCGCCTCGACGAAATAGCTCCCGCCGAGGGGGTCGATCGTGTTCGCCACCCCGGTTTCCTCGGCGATGATCTGCTGCGTGCGGAGCGCGATTCGCACCGCCTGCTCGGTCGGGAGCGCGAGCGCCTCGTCAAATGAATTGGTGTGCAGCGACTGCGTGCCGCCGAGCACGCCGGCGAGTGCCTCGATCGCCGTGCGCACGATGTTGTTGAGCGGCTGCTGCGCGGTGAGCGACACGCCGGCCGTCTGCGTGTGAAAGCGCATCCGCCACGACTCGGGCTTACGCGCCCCGAACGTGTCACGGAGTTCGCGCGCCCAGATCCGCCGCGCCGCCCGGTACTTGGCGATCTCCTCGAAGAAATCGATGTGCGCATTGAAGAAGAACGACAGACGCGGCGCGAAGTCGTCGACGTCGAGTCCCCGCGCGACCGCCTGCTCGACATACGTCAGGCCGTCCTTCAACGTGAACGCGAGCTCCTGGGCCGCGGTCGAGCCCGCCTCACGGATGTGATAGCCGCTGATCGACACGGGGTGCCAGCGCGGCATGTGCTCCGAGCACCACTCGATCATGTCCCCCACGAGCCGCATCGCCGGATCGACCGGAAAGCACCACTCCTTCTGCGCGATGTACTCCTTGAGGATGTCCGTCTGGATCGTCCCGCCCAGACGCTCGGGCGGCACGCCCTGACGCTCGGCCGCCACCACGTAGAAGGCGAGCATGATCGCCGCCGGCGCGTTGATCGTCATCGACACCGTGACCTCGTCGAGCGGGATGCCGGAGAACAGCGTCTCCATGTCATCGAGCGAGTCAACCGCCACTCCCTCGCGCCCGACCTCCCCGAGCGAACGCGGATGGTCCGAGTCATAGCCCATCAGCGACGGCATGTCGAACGCCGTCGACAGACCCGTCTGGCCATGATCCAGCAGATAGCGAAAGCGCCGGTTGGTCTCGGCCGCCGTGCCAAAGCCGGCGAACTGGCGCATCGTCCACAGCCGCCCGCGGTACATCGAGCCGTAGACCCCGCGGGTGTAGGGGTACTCGCCCGGGAGGCCGATCGTCGCGTCCGGATCGGGCGGCAGGTCGCGCTCGGTGTAGAGCGGCTTGATCGGCTCGCCCGACATGGTCGAGAACGGCGCGTCGCGCTCGGGCGTGGCGCGGAAGGTGTCGCGCTCCCACCGCTCGAACTCCGACAAACGCTCGCCCGTCGCCATGAGGAGAGTCTAAGGCGGCGCCGTCAAGCGCCGCCTACCCTTCAGGTCTTCAGCTTGGCCACGAGGCCGCGCCGCCGCCGGTTGTGCGCGGCCACCGCGGCGGACCCGACCCCACCGGCGACCGCCGCCCCCGCCAATCCGACCGCTGCCTTGAGCCGCCGGCCGAGCCGATCGAAGCGCAATACCTCCCAGCTCTGCTCCCGGGCCGCCTTGGCCAGCGTCGCGTCCGGGTTGACCGCCACCGGGTGGCCGACGACGCGCAACATCGGCAGGTCGGATGCTGAGTCGGAGTACGCGTAGGACCCGGCCAGGTCGAGGCCCTCGCGCTCGGCGAGCTCCTCGATCGCGCGCGCCTTGTCACCGCCGTAGGCGAACAGCGCGCCGGGGCGACCGGTGTAGACGCCGTCGATGACCTCGGAGAACTGCGAGCCGATCGCGCCGTCGAAGGCCAGGACCCGGGCGAGCATCTCGGCCAGCTCCTGCGAGGCGGCGGTGACGATGTACACGCGCCGCCCCTCGTCCTGATGCCGGTAGGCGCGCTCGAGGACCTGGGGATAGATCCGCGGCAGAACCCCGGCCAGCACGTCGGCGCCGAGCCGCTCCATGTCGCGTACGCGGGTGCCCTGCAGCGAGCGCGAGATGCGGTCGCGCAGCTCGTGCGAGTCCTCGTCCGAGGCCCCACGCAGCCGGAACTTCAGGTTGGCCCAGCCGTCGGACATCAGCTGCCGGCGGCTGAGCAACCCTGCGCGATAGGCCGCACGACCGAACTGGAAGGCCGATGAGCCCTCCATGAGCGTGCGGTCAAGGTCGAAGAAGGCTGCGCCTGGCGAACCGTCAGCCGCCATTGACCTCGACAATCACCGCGTCGCCCTGGCCGCCGCCCGAGCAGATCGCGGCGCATCCGAGCCCGCCGCCGCGGCGGCGCAGCTCGAGCACGAGCGAGCCGAGGATCCGCGCGCCCGAGGCGCCGATCGGGTGACCGAGCGCGACCGCTCCGCCGTTGACGTTTACCTTGTCCTCGTCGAGCCCGAGCATCCGCATCGAGTTCAGGGTGACCGAGGCGAACGCCTCGTTGATCTCCCACAGGTCGATGTCGTCGGCCTTGAGGCCGGCCTTCTCGAGTGCGTTCTTGGCCGCGTTGGCCGGGGTCCGGGCCAGATAGGCGAAGTCGTCGGCGACCTGAGCATGGGCGACGATCCGGGCCAGTGCGACCTTGCCGTTGCGCTTGGCCCATTCGTCGCTGGCCACGACCAGCGCGCCCGCGCCGTCGTTGACGCCCGGCGAGTTGCCGGCCGTGTGGCTGCCGTCCTTCATGAAGATCGGCGGGAGCTTGGCCAGCGTCTCGAGGGTCGTGTCGCGCCGTGGGGCCTCGTCGATCTCGACGACGGTGTCGCCCTTCTTGCCCTTGATCGTCACCGGGACGATCTCCTCGGGCAGGCGGCCCTCGTCGGTCGCCTTGATCGCTAGCTGGTGTGAGCGGAGCGCCCAGCGGTCGAGGTCGGGGCGGGTGAGCTCGAGCTCGGCGGCCACCTCGCTCGCCTCCTGCGCCATGTGCTTGCCGCTGAACGGGTTGGTCAGCCCGTCGTTGATCATCCCGTCGAGCGCCTTGCCGTCGCCCATGCGGAAGCCGAAACGCGCCTCCTTGAGCAGGTAGGGGGACTTCGACATCGACTCCATCCCGCCGGCGAGACCGACCTCCAGGTCACCGGCGCGGATCGCGTTGTCGAGCAGACAGGCCGAGCGGATCCCGGACGCGCACACCTTGTTGATCGTCTCCGAGGAGACCTCCTTCGGGATCCCGCCCTTGATCTGCGCCTGGCGCGAGGGAATCTGGCCCTGGCCGGCCTGGAGCACCTGCCCCATCACGACGTGCTGGATCTGATCCGGCGCGACGTCGGCGCGCTCGAGCGCGGCCTGGATCGCGGTGCCTGCGAGCTCGGTGGCGTCGACGCTGGCCAGACCGCCGCCGAGCTTGCCAATCGGCGTTCGGGCGGATGACAGGATCACGGTGTTGGGCATGTTGTCTCTCTCCTCAGGGGAACTGGGGTCCGAACGCCTAGGTTAGTGCCACTTGTATGCTCGCCCGGTGCAAGTCGAGGCGACGACCGGGAGTCCGCTCGACACGGGTGCCGACACGATCGTCGTCGGCGTGTTCGAGGGCGAGGACGTCGCGCACGACGTGCCCGGCGGCGCGCTTCAGGCGCTGTTCGAGTCGGGCGAGGCGCAGCGCAAGTTCAAGCGCCTGGCCGTCACGCACGCTGAGGGCGGACGCTTCATCTTGATCGGCCTGGGCGCCCGGGACGAGTTCGACCCGGAGCGCGCGCGGGTGGCCGCCGCGGTCGCGCACGGCCGCGCCCGCGAGCTCAGCGCCTCGACGCTGTGCTGGGAGGTTCCGCACCACGTCTCCGGCGAGGTCGTCGAGGGGCTGGTGCACGGGACCCTGTTGCACGCCTACCGGTTCGAGCGCTACAAGCCGAACCAGGACACGCGGCGCGTGCAGCGGCTACTGCTCAGCGCGCACCACGACGTTTCCGAGCCGACGGCCGTGGCGACGATCGTGGCCGAAGCGCAGAACCGAGCCCGCGACCTCGGGAACACGCCGAGCAACGACCTGCCCCCCAGCGCGCTCGCCCACTATGCCGAGGAGCTGGCCACGCGCCACGGCCTCAGGCACATCGTGCTCGCCGAGGGCGCGATCCGCGAGGAGGGAATGGGCGCGTTCGCGGCGGTGGCCCAGGGCTCCGATCAGCAGGCCCGGCTGATCCGACTCGATTACCAGGGCCCGGGCGCCGAGACCGCGCCACTCGTCGCGCTGGTCGGAAAGGCGGTCACGTTCGACTCGGGCGGGCTGTCGCTGAAGCCCGCCGCCTCGATGCCCGATATGAAGTTCGACATGTGCGGTGGGGCCGCCGTGATCGAGGCGATCGGCGCACTGGCCGAGCTCGAAGCCCCCGTGCGGGTGATGGGGCTCATCGGCGCCACCGAGAACCTCCCGAGCGGTCACGCCGTCAAGCCGGGCGACATCGTCCGCGCGCTCGACGGCACCACCGTCGAGGTCAACAACACCGACGCCGAGGGCCGACTGGTCCTCGCCGACTGCCTGACCTACGCCCGCCGCGAGGGCGCGGAGCGCCTCGTCGATGTCGCGACGCTCACCGGCGGGATCGTGGTCGCGCTCGGCTCGACCTACGCCGGCCTGATGAGCAACGACGACGCCTGGGCCGACTCCGTCCAGGCGGCGGCGACCCACACCGGCGAGATCGTCTGGCGGATGCCGCTTCATCCCGAGTACGCGGACATGATCAAGGGCCGCTACGGGAAGATCGTCAACAACACCAGCAAGCGCGAGGCGACCGCGCTGACCGCCGCCGAGTTCCTGCACAACTTCGCCGGCGAAGTGCCCTGGGCGCATCTCGACATCGCCGGCACCGCCTACGACGTGCGCCGGCCCTACTTCGCCGACAAGGGCGCCACCGGGTTCGGCGTGCGGCTGCTCGTCGAGCTGGCCCGCGCGCAGGAACCTGCATAACGCGTCACGCGACGCCTCCTCACCGAGGCGCGACGAGCTACGCATGTGGGGCGTGCGCAATCCGTCACGGCCTCAGAGGTAGCGACCGATTGTCGACTTACGCAGGTCCAGCACGCGCTGGATCTGGATCGGAGCGGCTACAGCCTGACGACACCCAAAAAACTGCGCATTAGCCCGAGCCCGCCCTCGATCCGCACCCGCCGGGAGGCGAACATCCCCAGCGCGGCGCGGCCGCGGGCGTCCATCGGGCTCGGGACGCCGCCGAGCAGGGGCGCCACCAGCAGCGCGACGAGGTCGGACAACGCGCCGCTGATGCGGAGCGCGGGCGCGCTCGCCGGGCCGTCCTCGACGAGGACCATCTCGCCGCCAAACGCGATCCGGACCGGCGGATAGCTCTCCTCCATCCTCAGCTCGACCTCGATCCCGAGCGCCCGCGCCTGGGCGGGCCGCCGCGTCACCCCGCGCTCGACGATCGCCATGATCGCCGGCGCCAGCCCGCC
>DATBYI010000803.1:0-5959 GCA_036513815.1 Solirubrobacteraceae bacterium | reverse complement strand
GACGCGATGCGCGAGGAGTACCAGGCGATCATCGACGCCGGGTTGAGCCTGCAGCTGGATGACCCGGCCATCGCCGAGAACTGGGACCAGATCGTTCCCGAGCCGAGCGTCGAGGACTACAAGCGCTTCACGATGGTCAGGGTCGAAGCGCTCAACTACGCGATTCGCGACCTGCCGCCCGACCGGATCCGGTTCCACCTGTGCTGGGGGAGCTGGCACGGCCCGCACGTCACCGACATCCCGATGGCCGACATCGTCGATGTGATGCTGAAGATCAACGCCGGCGCGTATTCGTTCGAGGCCGCCAACGTGCGCCACGAGCATGAGTGGAGGGTGTGGCGCGAGGTCGAGCTGTCCGCGGGGAAGCGGATCCTGCCCGGCGTCGTCAGCCACTCGACCAACGTCGTCGAGCATCCGCAGCTGGTGGCGGACCGGATCGCCCATTTCGCGGAAGGCGTCGGAGCCGAGAACGTGATCGCCTCGACCGACTGTGGGCTCGGCGGACGGGTACATCCGCAGGTGGCGTGGGCGAAGCTCCAGTCCCTCGTGGAGGGCGCGAAACTCGCGAGCTCGCAGTTACGTTCGTAGCCGTCGAGGCCGAGATCGCTTGACTGCACCGGCGCAGACGTGTGTGATTCGGGGCCATGCCCGACGAGTACATTCGCCAATGGGGTGATCCCGCGCTCTACGAGCCGGCTGAGCCCGTCGCGAGCTTCGACGACCTGCTCCGGGCCCGGGCGGCTCGGCTGCGCCGTACGCTGGAGTGGGCCGATGGGGCCGGCTTGGCAGCGACTCAGGTCGGCTGGCTGCGCCGCTTGTTTGCTTTCCGCGTGAGCCCCGAGGACGGCGCCGAAGTGCTGGTCAACCCCACGATCATCTGGCGCTCCGAGGAGATCGACACGTTCGTCGAGGGGTGTCTGAGCTTCAACACGATTGCCGTCCCGGTCCGCCGTCCCAATGCGGTGCGTGTGGCTGGCTTCGATGTGTACGGCAACCCAAGGGAGTTGGAGTGCGAGGGCTTCGCGGCCTCGTTGATGCAGCACGAGATTGACCACCTCGACGGGATCCTGACGCTGCACCGCGCTGATCGGGTCGAGCGGCGTCGGGCGATGTCCGCGCTGCTCTCGGGTCCGGTCAAGGACGGTCGGCGAGCCGCTTAGCGCCACGCAAACGGCGGCTCCTCGATCCCTTCGACTCGCTCGCCGATCCGGCCGAGCAGTCCAACCTGCCGAAGTTGGAAGAGGATGGCGGCGGTCGGTGCGTGGATCAGATCGCCACGCAGAGGTAGTTGCAGCACCGGTCGATCGCTCTGGAGGATCGAGACGAACCGGGGCTCGGCGTCAACGAGTGCCTTCAGCGTGACGCGGTAAACCGCTTCCACCTCAGCACGGGCCGGTTTCAGCGCAGGGTTCGCCCCGCCCCACAACACCACCGGCGTCATGACGTACCCCGACCGCGTGGCGTAGTCGTCAAGCCATCCCACGACGCTCTCCGCGGTGAGGTGGATCCCAAGCTCCTCCTCGAGTTCGCGCAGTGCGGCCTCGAGGGGGGTCTCGCCGGGATCGATCCTTCCGCCCGGGAGGGCGTATTGGCCGGCATGCCGGTTCATCCGTGCCGCGCGTATGCACAGGAGAAACGCGGCCCCGGCGGCAACGCCCGGAGCGTCACCGTCACTGTCGCCGGATTCGGTGAGACTGTCGACGAGCACGACCGCCACCGCGGCATGGCGCCGTTCCTCGAGTGGTTGTGCGCGACGCTCATGCGCCGTCAGATTCGCGCGCAGCGAAGCTCGGAGATTCTCGTCGAACGCGATCATTGCCAGTCCCCGGCAACGATCCCATACGTCCGTGCCGTGTGCGTCCTGACCAGCAAAGCAGGCGTGACACCCCGCCTTAGACGGTTCTCCCGCGTCCACCAGGCCCTCGACCGGGCTGACCTGCATAGCTCGACATTCGGCTCGGGATCGAGGGGCGGTGTCGAGTTACGCATGCGGGGCAGCGATAAGTCGTCACGACTCGCCGTTTCTCGCCCGATTGTCGAGTTGTGCAGGTCTGGGAGCCGGTAGGGGGGATCTTCTCCAGGGGGCCACGGAGCTCGGGCCCGGCGACCGGGACGACGCCGGGCACGACCTCGCCCACGACTCCGACGGCGACACCTTCGGCGCAGCCGCCGGGCCACTGGACGATCGCACCAGGGACCTACCGGATCGACGTCGGCAGCTCGTCCGAGCAATTCGACGGCGGCGTCGCGTTCCGCCTGCACGGAGCGCGCGACGCGCAGTCACTCACCGGGCTGTTCGGCTGGCGTCTCGGCGGTTAGTCAGCCCGCGCGGTCGATAACCAATTACTACCTTCGGCTAGCAAGTATGTACGGGACGTAGGTCTCTTCCGCTCCTACGGTGGCGGCTTCTGATTGCACAGCCACCGAAGGAGATGTGATGAAGAGAAGCCGGATTGTCAAGGCCGGCGTCGCCCTGATGGCGACGCTGGCGCCTGCGGCCGCCGCCGCCAGCCCCGCGGCTGCAGCTGCGGCTCGGCGTGAGCAGCCGGTGGTTTGGGCCTCGCCCCGCGGAGCCTTCGACCTTTGCTCACAGAAGCTCCCGTGCGGCCTGGCCCATGCGGTGGAGCAGGCGCGGCCCGGCGGTTGCCGCTGCCTCTGTCGCCACCCAGCCGGACTGAGCCGCCCAGCCGGGTTGACCCACCGACCGTCGGACCATTGCCGCCGGAGACGGCTTGGTCTAACGTCTGTATGAACCTAGGGCGACCTATTCGGACCGGCCGAGAAAGGGAGTAGCGAGCAATGTCCACTTACGGAGACCCCGGATACGCACCCCGTGGGGCGCTTGCCGCCAGCGACACGCGCACCGTGTTCGGCCAGGTCATGGGCCTCGTCGCCCTGACCGTCGGCTGCACCGCGCTCGGCGCGTACGTCGGGCGCAATCTCACCGGCGGCGTCGGAATCTTGTTCTTCATCGCTGCCTTCGCCTGCGTCTTCGGCCTCAACATCGCGAATAGCCGCGGGCGCGAGCAGCTCGCGATCGGGTTGCTGTTCGGCCTGGGGCTGTTCCTCGGGCTCGCGGTGGCGCCGGTCATCGCCTATTACGCCAAGGCCGACCCGGCCGCGCTGTGGCAGGCAGCCGGAGCCACCGGCGGATTCGTGGCCGCGCTCGGAGCCGGCGGCTACGCCACGCGACGCGACCTGTCGGTCTACGCGCGCTTCTTCTTCTGGGCCCTTCTGGCGCTGATCGTGTTCGGGGTCGTCGCGATCTTCGTCGCGATCCCTCACGCCAACATCATCTACTGCGTGCTCGGGCTCGTGATCTTCGGCGGGTTCACGGTCATCGACTTCAACCGCCTGCGCAACAACCCGAACATGGCGAGCGCGGTGCCTATCGCCGCGAGCATCTTCCTCGACATCTTCAACATCTTCTTGTTCTTCTTGCAGCTGTTCGGGAACCGGGACTAAGGCGCCGCCGTCAGGCGCCGCCGACACCATTCATTACCCCGCACCCAGCGCCACCGCGGCGGCGACAAGCTCGGCGTTGCCGTCGGCGACGCGGCCGTCGGGCAAGACGAGGACGTCTTCGAGTCCGACGCGCACGTCGACGCCCTCGGCCACGGCGGCGGCGAGCACCTCCCAGGTCCGCTCGCCGTAGCCGTGCCACAGCTGCGGGACCCCGGCCGGAACGAGGGCGGCGATGCCGCGGGCGTCGTCGGCGCCACCGTCGACCTCGACCAGGGCCCGCACGACCTGGTGGGCGAACGGGCTGCGCGCGAGCTCCTCGGCCTCGGCCGGCGTCGAAAGGCCCGCCTCGACGCCGATTCCGGCGTGCACGGCGGCTCGGACGATGCCCTGCCACCCGAGCTCCGACAGGTTCACGGAGATGAAGTCGGGCGGCTGGCGCCACGCACGGACGGCGGCGGCGCGGGCGAACGGGTCGCGATCGATCGTCTCCGCCGTCGAGAGTCCGATCGGCAGCCGTGGAGCCGCCCGGCGGATCGCGGTCACCGCCGCGTCGCAGTCCGCCACCTTCAGCGTCTCCTTCCCGCTCGCTCCCCGCGGGTGCACGTGCACGGCGAACGCGCCGGCCTGCCGCACCGCGACCGCGTCGGCCGCCAGCTCAGCCGGGGTGAGCGGAACCGCCGGGTGATCAGCCCGCGTACGGCTGCCGTTCACGCACGCCTTAACCGCCATCGTCGGGCCCACTTGATCATCGTGTGCCTCATACGTCAAGGTAGACCTTGAACCATTTGCCACGTCGAGGAGGATCGCGATGGCCCAGTCGTTTTCGTTTGACCTTTCAGTACCGGGGACGCCCTCCGAGGCTCAGGCGCGACTGAAGGGAACGGTCACGGAGCGCCTGCACAACGCGGGCAGCATGCGCCTGGCGGGCGAGGACGCGAGCTCGCTGACGTTCCGCCCGAGGTTCACCTTCCCCGTGATCCTGGCGACGACACGAATGATCACCGGAGAAACGGTCAAGCTGAGCTTCAACGCCGGCGGCGGCGGAACCGTCGTCACCGTCTCGGGCAAGGTCGGCGGGAGCGCGCGCAAGCTGGCCACCCAGGAGTTCTGGGCCGAGACGCTGCAGGCGAGCTGAGCACCCGCGCTGGGCGACCCCCGGCCGGCCGCGCTCAGGAAACGCAGTCGCGGTTGATCGGCGCCGTCTCGAGCTTGACCGCGTGCGCGTTGACCGGAACGTCGGTATAGAAGAGGCTCGTCTCGTCGGCCGTGAGCAACACCGAGTCGCCGGGCAGGAGGGGCAGTCGCGCGAGCGGGCGGCCGGTGACCGGGTCGGCGCAGTAGTTCAGGTTGTCCTGGCCGAGCGGCTCGGTCACCCAGAGGACGCCGTCGATGGTCCGAATCGAGAGCCGGCTCGCCCCCGTATTCACCACGTCCGCCCGCGTCACCTTGAACGTACCGAGCGCGATCCGCCAAGCGCTCGTGCGGTAGCCGACGGTGTTCTCGACCCAGGCTCCCCCGTCGAGTACTCCCCCTAAGCTCGGCTGCGTGTCGCTCTCGGGAACGGTGAGCTCGGACAGGGGCGCGCCGGTGTCCGGGTTCAGGCGGGCGACGTAGGTCGGGTGCTCGTAGCCGAGGCTCGCGAGGAGAACTCGCCCCCCGGGGTCGGCCGCCACCTGGACCGGGCCCGGGTGGCTTGGGCTGACGACGCGGTCGACTCGCCCGGTCTGTAGCGACACTCGATCGAGCACGCCGTTGCCGATCCACAGGTGACCGCCGGCGACGGCCAACGAGCCCGCGATCCCTTCGGTAGACCGAGAGGACGGCAGCTTCTGGTCGGACTCGACCTTGAGCGAAGCGGGGTCGAGCCGCCAGAGCCACGCCGTCTCACCCACGGTTGTGGTGACCCAGAGCGATCCGCCCGCGGCCACCGTGGCATCGAGCGCGCTGCCGAATCGCTGGACGGCGACGACACGACGGGTGGCCGTGTCGACGCGCGTCAGCTCGTAGGCCTCTCCGACGTGCTCTCCGACCGGGTTAGCGTAGGCGTAGTAGAGCGAGCCATCTGCGGCGTAGGCCCACGCGAGCGGCTGGACGGTGTCGAGCACGAGGCGGCTCCCGCTCGGGAGGGCGGCGGGTGCTGCCGCCTTTCGGGATGCCGCGGAGGTCGTCGTCTTGGTTGTCGATCCCCCGCCGCAAGCCGCCACCGAGAGCGCGACCCCGATGGCGGCTAGCAGGCGGCGCACGGAGAAAGCGATGCGCCCAGATTCCGGGCGGCTAGTTGCAGCGGCCCCAGCCGCTGTCGCTGTAGCTCGCCGGCGTGCCCGCCGGAGCCGCCGGGCTCTCCATCGCCGATTGATAGTCCCAGTAGTACGAGTCTGGATAGAGCACGAGCTTCATCACCCCGTAGTACTGGTCGGCCCAGGCCTGCAGGTTGGGTGTGCTCGGGAGGACCGTGTCGAGTGCTTCCCCGCCGGTTCCCACGATGAACTCACGG
>DATBYI010000802.1:0-5985 GCA_036513815.1 Solirubrobacteraceae bacterium | reverse complement strand
GTGGGCGGCGGCGAGCAGGTGGGGGAGGGCGGCGTGCGCGCAATACAGAAGCGCGTTGACGTTGAGCTCGACCATCCGCGACCACTCGCTCGTGTCGGCGTCGACGGCCGGCCCGAGCAGCATCACCCCGGCGTTGTTGATCAGGATGTCGAGGCGGCCGAGCTCGGAGACGGTGCGCTCGACGGCGCGCTCGGCCTGCTCCTGGTCGGTCAGGTCGGCCTCGATCACGAGCGCGGTGGCGCCGGCTTCGATTCGCCGCGCCAAGCCTTCTAGCCGATCGCGCCGACGGGCGGCGATGGCCACGGTGGCGCCGTGCTCGGCCAGCGCGAGGGCGGTCGCCTCACCGATCCCGCTCGACGCTCCGGTGACGAGCGCGACCGTGCCGTCAAGCCGCTCCGCCATCAGACCGGGTCCTTGGTAGATAACTCGCGCATAGCGAGGGTTTTATCCCAAGCGCCGCTCATCCGCTCCCCCAACGGAAACCGGTCGCCGATGGCGTCGGGGTGAGCGGGCTGACCGGCAACCCCGGCGGCGGGTCGTTCACATTGAAACCCACGGGCGCGAGGTCATTCGCGGTGTCGGGATGGAACAGGGAGGCGAGGTACTGAGCCTGGCCTCGCCCCGGGCCGAGCTCGAACTGACCGCCGCTGTAGGCGCCGATGTTGTGGTCGGCGCAGTAGTCGTAGGTGGCGCAGAGCTTGGCCAGCCCGCCGATCCGAGAGGGCTTCAAGTTGACCATGCGGGGCGGGAAGGGGAGCGCTTCGATGTCGTCGATCGAGTGGATCGGCGCGTCCCAGGTGATCCGGTCGTGCTCGGTGGCGAGGATCGCTGCCGTCTCGGGCGTCACGACGTCGGGATCCTCGATCCAGGCGTTGGGGAAGGCGCGAACTACGCGCTCGTAGAGCACCGGGTCGGACGGCTGGTCAACCACCGTGCCGCGGTAGAGGCTCTTGAAGTCCACGGAATCGACGGCTCCCGTCGCCACCAGCGCCTCGATCAGCTCCGGCGTCCACGAGCTCGTCGGATCGAGCTTGAAGCGAAGGTTCGGGTAGCGGGCCAGGCGGCGCTCGAGCGGGTCGAGCGTGGCCGGCTCGCCGAGGCGCAGCGAGACGACGAAGGTCACGGGTCGGGGCTCACGGCCGAGGACCTCAAACAATGGCTGGCCCGCCTGGGCCAGGGCGAGGTCGAGGGCGGCGCTGTGGAAGGTCCAGCGCCGGTACAGCCGCGAGACGTCGCGCTGAGGCGCCACGGGGAACAGGTCGAGCGAGTCGACGAGCTCGCAGAACTCGCCCAGCGCGAAGCGCCCTGACAACGTGCCGGCGTAGACCGGGCCGGCTTCCTGGAGCGCGACGTGGTCCTCGGCGTCATACACGACGTCCTCGCCGACGCCCTCGAGCCCGCCACCGGTCAGATGCACGACCGTGCTGAGTCGCTCGAACCCGCTCGAGACCTCCGCCTGGAGTCCCTCGAGCGTGTAGCCGTCGACCTCGAGCGGCAGATCGGCCAGCATCTCGAACGTGCTCATGGCTGCCGACCCGCGCCCTCGAGGCGCGCGACGAGGTCGTCGAGGCGGAGCTCCTCGAGGCCGTGACTGACCGCCTCGAGCTCCGAGGCGCAGTACTCGACGAGGTCCCGGCCCTCCTTGACGAGCGCGAGCGTCTCGCGCAGGCCGGCATCGCCCGAGTCGAGGCGCCGGATGATCTCCTCGATCCGGGCCACGGCGGTCTCGTAGGTGGGGGTGCCGGCGTCGAGGCCGGCGGCGCCCGGCTCCGGCGTGCTCATCGTGAGACCTCGGCGTCGACCGTCCCGTCGTGGAAGCGCAGGCGGACCTCGCCGGCGGCCAGGGCACCTGCGGCCGACCCGAGCGCCCCGCCGGCGCGGTCCTCAACCAGCGCGTAGCCGCGGGCCAGCGTGCGTTCAGGGTCGTGGGCGGCCAGCGCGAGCGCAAAGCGCTCGAGCTCGCGCCGTCGGGCGGCGGCATCAGAGGTCCGCGCACGCTCAGTTGCGCGGCCGAGCACCTTGGCGTGCACGCCGGCGCGTTCGGAGCCTTTCTCGAGGCGGCGCCGGGCGCTCGCTCGCAGCTCGCGCACGAGCTGGTGCAGGCGGCGTCGCTCGCGGGCGACGTGGTGGCCGGGTGCGGCGGCCAGGCGCTCGAGCGTGCGGGCCCGCTCGGTGATCGCGCGGCGGCGGTGCACGTCCAGGCGCCGGGCGGCGGCGAGCACGTCGACCCGCGCGGCGGAGCAGTCGATCGGCACCGCGGCCTCGGCGGCGTGGGTGGGGGTCGAGCAGCACACCGCGGCGACGTCGTCGATCAGCGTGCGATCGGTGTGGTGGCCGACCGAGGAGATCACGGGGACGCGCAGGAGCGCCACCGTGCGGCACAGGGCTTCGTCGCAGAACGCGAACAGGTCGGCCAGCGACCCGCCGCCGCGAGCGACGATCACCACCTCGACCTCCTGGATCGCGGCGAGGTCACGCAGGGCGGTGGCGATCACAGGAGCGGCCAAGCGATCCTGCACCGGGGCGAACCCCCAGATCAAGCGCCCGGCCCAGCCCCGACGCTTCAGGCCGGCCAGGACGTCGTCCCGGGCCTTGCCGCGTTCGCCCGTCACGACCCCGATCGTCCGGGGCAGGAGCGGGCGCGCCAGGCGCTTCTGCGGCTCGAACAGCCCGTCCGCCTGAAGGCGCCGGCGCAGGCGCTCGAGCTGGATGAGCAGGTCTCCCTCGCCCGCGATGCGTAACTCGGTGACGGCGAACGTAAAGGACGGCGAGGAGGAAGCGCTCCCCGGGTAGTAGTCGCAGCCGCCGCCGGCGATCACCTTCAGGCCGTCGGCCACGGTGATCCCGAGGCGCTCGAAGTCAGACAGCCACATCGAGCAGGGCAGCGCGCCCCGGGCGTCGCGCAGCTCGAAGTACACCCGCGCGCGGCTCGAGCGAAATCCCCACACCTCGCCCACCAGCTGGACGCGCGCGAACTCGAGCAGCTTCTGCTTGAGCCGCGCGGCGTAGCTGCCGACCTCGTAGGGGCCGGGGAGGTCACTCTCCAGTGCGGCGACGGCGATCGCGGGCTGACTCATCTTGGGTACCTGACTGATTGTGTCGGCGGCGCCTGTCGGCGGCGCCTTGAATCTATCGACCCATCCCCACGGATAGGATGGGCCGCCATGGACCTGACCCTCTCACCGGCCGAGGCGGCCTTCCGCGACGAGCTCCGCATCTGGCTCGAGGCCAACAACCCGGGGCGCGAGCCGGCCGGCGACGAGGCGGCGTTCGAGTTTCGCCGCGCCTGGCAGCGCGAGCTCAACGAGGCCGGCTGGGCCGGCGTGTCGTGGCCGAAGGAGTACGGCGGCCGCGGTGCGACGCTGGTCGAGCAGGCGATCTTCAACGAGGAGATGGTGCGCGCGCGGACGCCGTCCGTGGCGAACGTGCTCGGCCTCGCGATGGGCGGCCCGACCGTGATCGCGCATGGCACCGAGGAGCAGCGCCGGCGCTTTCTCCCGGCGATCCTCTCGGCCGAGGAGATCTGGTGCCAGGGATTCTCGGAGCCGGGGGCAGGATCCGACCTCGCCTCGCTCAAAACCCGGGCCGTCCGAGACGGCGACGAGTGGGTGGTGACCGGGCAGAAGGTGTGGACGACGTTCGCCCACCACGCCAAGTGGTGCATGCTGGTGGCGCGGACGGATCCCGAGGCGCCGAAGCACAAGGGCCTGACCTATTTCCTGATGGACATGGAGCAGGACGCCGTGCAGGTCCGGCCGCTGCGTCAGATCACCGGCGAGTCGGAGTTCAACGAGCTGTTCATCGAGGAGGCCCGGATCCCGAGCGAGAACATCGTCGGGCGTGAGGGAGAGGGCTGGGCGGTGGCGATCACGACGCTCATGCACGAGCGCGCCACGCTCGCCTTCGGCCTCCAGGTGAGCGTCCAGATCGCGCTGCGCGAGCTGCTCGAGACCGCGCACGAGACGCGAGGCCTGAACGGCGGGGTCGCCACGGATGATCCCGTCATACGCCAGCGGATGGCCCAGCTGATGATCGAGTCCGAGGTCCTGCGGCTGAACGCCTATCGGGGCCTGTCGGCGATCATGCGGACCGGCGTCCCCGGTCCCGAGGGATCACTGGGCAAGTGGCACTGGTCGGAGGTCAACCAGTCGCTCGCCGAGCTGGCCATGGAGATCGCGGGGCCACGGGCGATGCTGAGCGACGAGAGCTGGAGCTACCGGTTCCTGCGCTCCCGGGCCAACTCGATCGAGGGCGGCACGACCGAGATCCTCAAGAACATCGTGGCCGAGCGGGTGCTCGGACTGCCCCGGATGCGATGAACTTCGGCTTCACCGACGACCAGCAGGCGATCAAGCGCACCGCCCGCGACTTCCTGGGGGCGCGCTATCCGCTCGCCACGGTGCGCGCGCTGGCCGAGGACGAGCGCGGCTTCAGCGACGAGCAGTGGGCCGAGCTGGTCGAGCTCGGGTGGCCGGGGGTGATCGTCCCCGAGGAGCGCGATGGGCTGGGCCTCGGCGCCGTGGAGCTCGTCGTGATCGCCGAGGAGATGGGCTACGCGCTCGCGCCGAGCCCGTGGTTCTCGACCACGTGCGCCGCGCTGATGCTCGTCGCGGCGGGAACGCAGGAGCAGCAGGAGCGCTGGCTGGCGCCAATGGCCCGCGGCGAGGCGCGAGGAACGCTGGCGGTATGGGACGAGCGGTCCGGCTGGGCGCCTGACCACTCCGAGGTCGAGCCGTCGGCCGACGGCACGCTCTCGTGCGTGAAGATCGCCGTCCCCGACGCGGCCAGTGCGGATTTCCTGATCGTCTCCGGCGCCGATGGCCGCCACTACCTGGTGGAGCGCTCGGCCGACGGCGTGACGGTCGTCCCCGAGGACGCGATCGACCCGACGCGCAAGCTGTTCCGGGTCGAGCTGGCGGGCGTCCACGCCGAGCCGCTCGACGTAGCGCCGGAGGCCGCGGCGGAGGCCTACGCGACGATCGTGACGTTGCTCGCGGCCGAGAACGTCGGGGTGGGCCAGCGCGCCATGGAGATGGCCGTCGAGTACGCCAAGGACCGGAACCAGTTCGACCGCCCGATCGGCGCCTATCAGGCGGTCTCTCACCGCTGCGCGCAGATGCTGCTCGAGGTCGAGGGGTCGCGCTCGCTTTGCTACTGGGCGAGCTGGGCGCTCGCCCACGAGCCCGAGACGGGCCCCCGCGCCGCCTCAATGGCCAAGGCGTACGCGGGCGACGCCGGCTTCCGCGTGGCCGCCTCGGCGCTTCAGGTGCACGGCGGGATCGGCTTCACCTACGAGCACGACCTGCACTACTTCCTCAAGCGCGCGCACGCCAACGCGCACGCGTTCGGCGACTCGCGCTGGCACCGGGACCGCGTCGCGGACCTCGCCGGCGTGTAGGAAGCGCGGAGCGCCCGGCCCGCTGGGGCCGGGCGCCCATCACTTCGCGCCCCTCTCTCAGTAACCGTGGTGCTGGCTGGCGCAGGTGTTCGGCTCGATTGGGCCGATGAACTGCGGATAGCCGAGCGTGCTCTGCTGGTCGGTGCCGTACTGCGCGTCCTTGCCGAGATCGTTCACGCCAGGTCCGGAGCTGACGTTGCCGAACTCGAGCACGCACCCCGGGCCGCTGTTGTTTCCATACCCGCCCGATCCCTGGCCGCCGGTGCTGACCCGTGACCAGTACGGATAGAACTGGCCGGGGGAGTTCGGGGCTGGCACCGCACACCCAGCCGGCGTGCTTGAACCGTTCGCGTAGTTGCTACCGGAGCACGTCGACTCGCTGAGCGCGAGGTCGGTCTGGATGTAGTAGGCCGAGTATTGCCGGTTACCCGTCGTCGGCAAGTCCTCGACGAAGCTGCCAGGCAGCTTCGCGGTCGGGTTCGCGCTCACGGGCCACTCCGGCCAGTACGGCGTGCCGTCGAAGTCGAGGTCGCCGTTCTGTTCGAAGTTGTCCAGGCACCCGGTCGTGGTGTCAGGCGCGGTGTGCA